>JANLFO010000001.1 GCA_024653205.1 Clostridia bacterium
CGAACGAAGGAATGATGGGGCCTAGACCCCGGGAGACATGATAGGGTAGCCGAGGGCCAAAAAGGTGAGGGTGCCACCCAAAACTGGACCAAGTATTAATCCACACCTGAAAGGGGGAAACGATGAAGGTTAACCCGGCAGGTTTCCCAGGGCGGCTGTGGGTATGACGCGGTTATGGACTCTGGGGCCAACCCCATGGTGGTGGCAGTTTAATTCGGAGCTTTAATCCTGAGTTGCCCACAGGGATCCACAACCGCTTGGCAGCGCCACGGGTGAGAGAACAGACTGCTGCCGGTACCAACGAGCCAAACCATTTTCAAACTGGCACGCCCTATTCGATGGGGGTGCTGCCCACATATCCACAGCCGCGCCTGCTCCTGCTGGGCCGGCAAAACCAAAAAGCCCCCAAATTCCCCAGCAAGACCCCAAGATTCTATGAGCGCGGGAGTTTGGAGGAGTTGAAAGCTAAATCATTGAGATAGGAGGTTCGTATCATGAAGGAGATAGTTCTGTATAACCTCAAGGATGAGGTTACCGAAGAGCAGTACGAAGCCTACTTCCGTAACAAGAAGGGGCCGGCCTTTGCCGCCTTTCCCTCCTGCCGGAGCGTAACCCTCAACAAGGTGGTGGACTCCAAGACCGGTTCCATCCCCTACCGGTACGTGGCGGTGGTTGAGATCGCCGACCCGGCGGGCTGGGAGAAGGACACCGCCTCCGAGGTGTTCCAGGAGATCCTGCGGGAGTGGGGGGAAATGGTGAAGGAAGGGGCCCATATTCTCTTTGCCGAAGAAGTGGGAAGGTGGGAGAAAGAGTAAGGGGCTTCTTTTCGCCGGGGGCCGGTAGCGAAACCGGTCCCCCGGCCATCGGTTCGGGGGCAGGGCATTTTCTTGCCATTACCTGGGATCATAAGGTTGATCAGGACTTTGCCAGCGTAAGCTGTCTTATTTCGGGCGGAAGACGGCCGAATTCTGGGTCGCGGTGAACAAGGGTAGCGCCTGTGGCGGCGGCCAGGCCGGCGATAAAGGCATCGGCGACACTCATTCCTCCTCGGGCCTTTAGTGCCGCTGCCTGCCACAGCAGCGTCTCGTCAGGCCATGCTTCCTGTAAGTCTAACTCCCGGATCTGGAGGATGAGCTTAACCGCCTCCTCGGCCCCTTCGGTGGCGATGGCAAGATAGGCGATTTCGAAAATGGTCATGAAGGACAGATACACAATGGCCTCGCCGCGAGCCGCCTCCGCCAGGATTCGCCCTACCTCTTCCGCCCCCTCCTCGTCTTGATAGTAGGCCAGTAGGGCGCTGGTATCCAGTACGTAACTTGCGGACCCGTTAGTGTCCATGCTTATTGCTCCCGCTCCCCGGCCCGGTAAGACAACAGGGCCTGCAGGAGGCGTTTCCCCCGGCCACTTCCCCTAAAGTCCTGGTGAGCCTCCGGGAGGGGAACTACCTCGATCTTGTCTCCCTTGGGAATCCAGGCCAGGCGGCTTCCTTCGCGGATATGGTATTGCTCCCGGATGGCCGCGGGAATCACGGTTTGATAGCGTTGACTTACGGTACTCTTGCTGATCCTTTGCGAGGTCATAGAGGCAACCTCCTCGTTGAAATTCTATAGGATGTTTCTCCTGATTGTCAAGCAGTCTAGTCTCACGCCTTGTGGTGGCCGAGGATGTCTTGCGATACACTTGTTCTTCAGTATCTAGGTTCAGGCGCTGTTGAGGCAGCCTGCTTTCACGGGACGGTCATGAAAATCGCCCGGGTTCGCTCTTGGGTGGCTGCAGGATGCTAGGGCCGTCAGAGGGTTCGGAATCGCTCTTCTTCGCTCCCGATTTGGGGTTGCCAGGCGGGCGAGCCGGAGCCCAGTACTCCGGTGAACTGGGTCAGGAATTGATCAACGCTCTGCGCTCGGTCAAGTAAGGCTTTCAGCCGGTCAGCCCTAGCCGTCCCGGGCCGGTTTCCCGTCCCGGGCGGCTCTTTATTGAAGGGGGGAACACCTTGCGTCGACTTAACGCTTGGCTGGGCGTTGCTGCCGGTTAGCTGATACTGGTGATGGGCTGTTTGGGCTTCCTGGAGGTGGTGGCTCGGTCGGCCTTCCACCGTCCCACCCCGTGGTCCCTGCCCATTTCCCAGTACCTCTTGCTGACGGTCGCCTTTATCGGTACCGGTTACTGCCTGCAGGCCGACGGCCACATAAACATCGAACTCCTCGTAGATCGGCTTCGGGGAAGTACCAGGAAGGGCGTCGTTTTGTTGGGTTACGCCTTATCGATAGTATACGTGGCCGTAGCCCTGTATTACACCCTGAAGGCACCCGGCGGTTTCTTTGGGAGCGCAGTCCCGAATCGCCCACCCGCCTACGGAGTTTGACGTTATCGGCGGTTTGCTGGGCGAGAGTTTGGAGATGGTGCGCTGCGAAACCAGCGACCTTTTGGTGCCGGCGCGGGCGGAAATGGTCATCGAAGAAAAGGCTCTGGGATCGGCGGAAATAGAGCGTATGGTGGGCTTGGTATTGTCCGATGTTTGTACCACCCGGTCGCCTCGGATTCCGTTGCCCGCAGAGGTAGAATCTCTGTTGCGGACCGTGCACCACTAGAGCCGCCACCATCCTCCCACGTCTTTATGGGCCCGGCCCGGTCCGCCAGAACTGGATTGGGCCGGGCCCGCCGGATTTCCCTACGCTTGGATTTGCGCCTTCACGGGCATAATCCACTTACTCAGTAAACGTCTCCCCTTGGCCCTATAGTGGTGATAACCAACCGCTTTTGTTTCTTGTCCACCATAATCAGCACCCTCCGACCTCCTACCCGGAGGCTCCATTCCGGCCGACCCTTGAGAGGCTTAACCAGTACCTGCCGGGGGTCTTCCTGGAGCTTCTGGAGAGCATTCAATATCCGCTTTTGCTCCTTTCGGGGCAGCCGCTCTAGGTAGCGCCGGGCCGGTTGAAGGATGATTACCTGCCACTCAGTCACGTTCAGCCTCCAGGAGTTCCCCTCTGACTTTCTCCAGAGACTCACCCTTGTCCAGGCCGGCCAGGTAGGCCTGCCAGGCTGTTTCGCTTGCCGTAGCTTCCTCAGGGGTTAGAGGCTCATCATAGTCCGCTCCACGGCGTCCGCTGCCCGCAAGCGGGTTTCCGGCCTCTGAAGCGCTGAAGCGGAACCAGTCCAGGAGTTCTTCTTTAGAGAAACGCCACTGGCCGCCAATTTTGCGGGCGGGTACCGCTCCTCTTCTGGCGTATCTTCTTAAGGTATACTCGCTGATCTTGAGCATCTTGGCTGCCTCTTCCAGCGTGAGAATCTCCACGGAGACATCACCTCTAGCAACAGGTTAGCACAGAGCGCTCAAATCTGCAATATAGTAGACAATCGCGTCGTCCTCGCAGGTTCGGTCCCCGGCGAGTTGCACGTCTGCTTTGGCGAGCGGTCGCTTCGGACCTTGCGGGGTTTTCCAGTAGGGTATATAATAGCCAGGTGGGAAACCCCAAGGGGAGGTGCCAGGGCGCGGGAAAGTGTCTAGGCTGGGCATCATGGGCGGAACCTTCGATCCCATCCATTACGGCCACCTGGTAACGGCCGAGGCGGCCCGTACGGACTTTGGCCTGGAGGCCGTAATTTTTGTGCCCTCGGGGTCCCCGCCGCACAAGGCGGGTCAGGCGTTGACCCCTGCCCACCACCGCCACCAGATGGTGGTGCTGGCCGTGGCCAGCAATCCCTGGTTCAGGGTTTCCCGGGTGGAGATCGACCGGCCGGGTTATTCCTACACCGTGGATACGGTGAGGGAATTCCAGCATCAATACGGCGGAGATGCCGAGTTTTATTTTATTACCGGCGCGGACGCCATACAGGAGATCCTGGCCTGGCACCGGGTAGACGAGCTACTGGCCCGGTGCCAGTTTATTGCCGCCACCCGCCCCGGATACCACCTCCAGAGTCTGGGGCAGGTGCTGGGCAAACTGTCGCCGGAGCAGCGCCTGCGCATCCACCTGCTGGAGGTGCCGGCCCTGGCCATTTCGTCTACCGACGTGCGCCAGAGGGTGCGCTCGGGTCGGTCCATAAAATACCTGGTTCCGGAGGCGGTGGAGCAATACATTTTCGACCACGGGTTGTACCGAGGGCGGGAAGAAAAGGAGGCGGCCGGCCGCTGATGCCCCCGCACAGGGCCGTTCCTCCTGCAGACCAGGGGAGGATGGTGGGTGAGGAGGCAGCCTGGGAAATGGCCCGGGTGGCCATGAATGCGGCGCTGGACCGCAAGGCCAGGGACGTGCTGGCCTTAGACTTGCGCCGTGTATCCCTGGTGGCGGACTACTTCGTTCTGGCCAGCGGCACCTCTACCACGCAGACCCGGGCCATAGCCGATCGGGTCACGGAAAAAATGCGGGAGGCCGGCTACACGCTGCTTCACACCGAGGGTTATAACTCCGCCCTGTGGATTCTTTTGGACTACGGGGCGGTCGTGGTGCACATCTTTCGCGAGGAAGAGCGGCGCTTTTACGACCTGGAGAGACTCTGGGGCGACGCCGAGGTGCGAACCGTTTAGGAGGAGACCATGGAAGACCGTTACGATTTCCGGCGCCTGGAGAACAAGTGGCAGAAGGCTTGGGAGGAGCAGGATCTCTACCGGGTGGAGGAAGGCGGAGAACGGCCCAAGTACTACCTCCTGGAGATGTTTCCCTACCCCTCGGGCAACCTGCATATGGGTCACGTCCGCAACTATTCCATCGGCGACGTGGTGGCCCGCTACAAGGTGATGCGGGGGTATAACGTGCTCCACCCCATGGGCTGGGACGCCTTCGGACTTCCGGCGGAGAACGCCGCCATCCAGCACGGCATTCATCCGGCGGTGTGGACGCAGAACAACATCGAGAACATGCGGCGCCAGCTCAAGGCCCTGGGCTTCAGTTACGACTGGGAGCGGGAGATCACCACCTGTCTGCCGGAGTACTACCGCTGGACGCAGTGGCTGTTTCTCCAACTGTACAAGCACGGCCTGGCCTACCGCAGGAAGGCGGCGGTCAACTGGTGTCCCTCCTGTCAGACCGTGCTGGCCAACGAGCAGGTGGTGGGCGGGCGGTGCGAACGCTGTGAGACCCCGGTAGAGAAGCGCGATCTGGAGCAGTGGTTCTTCCGCATCACCGCCTATGCCGAACGGCTGCTCGAGGGGCTGGACCGGCTTCCCGGCTGGCCGGAAAAGGTAAAGGTGATGCAGGAGAACTGGATCGGCAAGAGCTACGGGGTGGAGGTAAAGTTTACCGGCCCCGAGGGCGAGGATCTGACGGTTTTCACCACCCGGCCGGATACCCTCTACGGCGTTACCTACCTGGTTCTGGCCCCGGAGCACCCCCTGGTGGAGAAGCTGGTGGCCGGGAGGCCGGAGGAACAAGCGGTACGGGACTTTGCCTGGCGGGTGCGGCAGATGAGCGCCGTGGACCGCACCGCGGCCGACCTGGTCAAGGAGGGGCTGTTTACCGGCGCCTGCGCCCGCCATCCCCTTACCGGTGAGGCCGTGCCCATTTGGGTGGCCAACTACGTGCTTCCCGAGTACGGCACCGGTGCGGTGATGGGTGTGCCGGCCCACGACCAGCGGGACTTCGAGTTCGCCCGGGCCTACGGCCTGCCGGTAAAGCCGGTCATCAGGCCCGCCGAGGGCGGCCCGGAGGAAGGCGGGCTGGCCCAGGCCTACGAGGGTGACGGCGTCATGGTTAACTCGGGTCCCTTCAGCGGCCTGCCCAACCGGGAGGGGATCGAGCGTCTGGCCGACTACCTGGAGCAATCCGGCCTGGGCTGCCGCACGGTCAACTACCGGTTGCGGGACTGGCTCATCTCCCGCCAGCGCTACTGGGGGGCTCCCATTCCCATTATCTACTGCGACCGCTGCGGCATCGTGCCGGTTCCCGAGGAGGACCTGCCGGTGCTGCTCCCCCATGAGGTGCAGTTCAAGCCTACGGGGGAGTCGCCGCTGACCACCTGCCGCGAGTTCCTGGATACCACCTGCCCGCAGTGCGGAGGCCGGGCACGGCGGGAAAGCGATACCATGGATACTTTCGTGTGCTCCTCCTGGTACTTCCTGCGCTACGCCAGCCCCAACAGCCGTACCCGGGCCTTCCTGCCCGATAAGGTCAACTACTGGATGCCGGTGGATCAGTACATCGGAGGGGTGGAGCACGCCATCCTGCACCTGATGTACGCCCGCTTCTTTACCAAGGTGCTTTACGACCTGGGCCTGGTGGGAGTGGACGAGCCCTTTACCAATCTTCTCACCCAGGGGATGGTACTGAAAGACGGCAGCAAGATGTCCAAGTCCAAGGGCAACGTGGTCAGCCCGGAGGATATTATCGCCCGGTACGGCGCCGATACCGCCCGTCTCTTTATCCTTTTTGCTGCGCCGCCGGAAAGGGACCTGGAATGGAGCGACGCGGGGGTGGAGGGCTGCCACCGCTTCCTCAACCGGGTGTGGCGGCTGGTAAACTCCTTGCTTCCGGCCCTGGGTCCCGCCGGCAGAGCTGCGGCCCCAGAAAACCCTGCCGATCGGGAGCTGTGGCGGCTGGTGCACGGGACGGTCAAGCGGGTAACGGAGGACATCGAGGAACGGTTCAACTTCAACACCGCCATCAGCGCCGTCATGGAGCTGGTCAACGGGCTTTACCGTTACCGGGACGACGTGGCGCCGGCAGAACAGGACCCGGCCCTGCTCCGTGTGGCGGCCGAAACCCTGGTGCTTCTGCTGGCTCCCTTCGCCCCCCACCTGGCCGAGGAACTGTGGCACCGGCTGGGCCACGTTCAAAGCGTGCACCGCCAGCCCTGGCCGGAGTACGACCCCCGGGCGCTGGTGGCGGAAGAGGTGGAAGTGGTGGTGCAGATCAACGGCAAGGTCCGGGACCGCCTGCGCCTGCCCGCCGGCCTGGACGGGGAAAAGGCCCGCGAGTTCGCCCTGGCGCAGGGCAAGGTGCAGCAGTGGCTGGCGGGTAAGCAGGTCCTCAAAGTGGTGTGGGTTCCGGATAAACTCATAAACCTGGTGGTGCGGTAGGGAAACAACCGTGGTTTGGGATCGTCGCCTACTGGTGGTGCTGGCGCTTCTGGCCGGTGCCCTGGCCTTTGCCGCCGGGGTCAAGTACGGGCGCCTGCGGAGCGAGCCGCCCCCGGTCCTGGTTCCGGCGGCGGAAACGGTTTCCGCGACCGAAACCACTTCGGAACAAGAGCCCAAGGCGGTCCGGGTGCACGTGGCCGGGGCGGTGGCCCGTCCCGGGGTGTACGAGCTGGCCGAAGGGGCCAGAGTCATGGAGGCGGTGCAACAGGCCGGTCCCCTTCCCGAAGCGGACGTCCACGCCCTTAACCTGGCCGCTCCGCTGGCGGACGGGCAGAAGATCACGGTTCCCCGGCAGGGAGAGTCCCCGGCTGCGGCCGGAGGCCCGGCGGCGTTCGCACCCGGCGCGGGTGGGGCGGGCGGGCCCATCAACATCAACGTTGCCAGCGCCCAGGAGCTGGAGGCCCTTCCCGGCATAGGGCCCACGCTGGCCCAGCGGATAGTGGCCTACCGGGAGGAGCACGGGCCTTTTCGTACGGTTGAAGACATAAAGAACGTCTCCGGGATAGGCGAGGGGCGCTACGCCCAGATCAAGGAGCTGATAACGGTATATTGAGAAAAGGAAGCGATGGATCCTCACCTTTCGCCGGCAGTCCTGTCCGGAGGAACCGGCACTGCCGGCAGGGAAAAGTGAAGATGAGACAGTAAAAGGAGGGGTTTTCCTTGGGCGAAAAAGTGACCCTGGAAGTGGCAGAGGCTATTGCCCTGGTGACCGTCAACAACCCGCCGGTCAACGCCCTTTCCGCTCAGGTATTCGATGAGCTGGAGGCGGCGCTGGACGAGCTCTACCGGCGCCGGGACGTGGGCGCGGTCATCATCACCGGAGCCGGGGAGCGGGCCTTCGTGGCCGGGGCGGACGTGACCCAGTTTCCCAGCCTGGACGGGGTTTCCGGCGCGGATTTTTCCCGGCGGGGCCAGGGGGTGTTCGACAAGATAGAGGAGCTGCCGGTGGTCTCCATTGCCGCGGTGAACGGTGCCGCCCTGGGCGGAGGCTGCGAGCTGGCCCTGGTCTGCGATCTGCGGGTGGCGGCGGAGAACGCCGTTTTCGGACAGCCCGAAGTCAACCTGGGGGTAATGCCCGGTTACGGGGGCACCCAGCGGCTGCCCCGGCTGATCGGTGCCGGCCTGGCCAAGGAACTGATCTTCACCGGGGATCCCGTTTCCGCCCAGGAAGCCTACCGGATAGGCCTGGTGAACCGGGTGGCACCCCGGGGCCAGGCGGTGGAGGAAGCCCGCAACCTGGCGCGCAAGATCCTGAGCCGTGCGCCCATAGGCGTGCGCGTGGCCAAGCAGTGCATCAACCGTGGACTCCAGACTTCCCTCCGAGAAGGACTGGCCCTGGAGGCCGCCGCTTTTGGGGGACTTTTCGAAACCGAGGACGCCAAGGAAGGAGTAAAGGCCTTCCTGGAGAAACGGGCTCCGGTTTTCCGGGGTCGATAGAGGTGGAAAGGGATTGCTGAACCAGAAAGGCGCGGGAGGCCGCCGCGAAGGCGAGCTGGCCCGCTACGAGGAAATCGCCCTGATGCTGGCGGCGGACATCGCCCGCGGCCGCTACCGCGAGGGCGAGCGCATCTACGGCCGTTCGGTCCTGGCCGGCCAGTACAGCGTTTCCCCGGAAACCATCCGCAAGGCCGTGGCCCTGCTGCAGGCCCGGGAAGTGGTGGAAACGGTGGCCGGCAGCGGGATCATCGTGCTCTCGCGGCGGGCGGCCCAGAAGTTCGTGGAGGACTTCGAGGAATTCTCCGCTCTGGAGAAGATGGAGAAGCGCCTGGACGAACTGCTGGAGCAGCGCAACCGCCTGAACGCGGAAATCGAGCACCTGACCCGCGAAATCGTGCACTATAAGGAAGCCCTCTTGAAGCAGATGCTGTACAACACCGAGGAGATCAAGGTGGGCAGCGGTTCGCCCCTGGTGGGGCAGAGCGTGCAGTCGGCCAACATCCGCGCCCTCACCGGGGTGACCGTGACCGCGGTGCGGCGGCGGGGGGTGCTTTTCGACTCTCCCGGGGAAGAGGTTACCCTGCAGCCGGGCGACGTACTGCTGGTGGTGGGGGATAAGGGGGGCAAGGAGAAACTGAGGGGTCTGGCCGCAGGGGCGGCCGAGGAGGCCGGAGAGATTTGAAGTCTCAGGGGCTTACTCCGGGGAAGGTTCTGGCCCGGGCCCGCGAGGGCCGGCCGGAGCCTTTTTACCTTTTCTACGGTCCCGAGCGTTACCTTGTTCGCTTGGTGCTGGAGCGCCTGGCCGGCTGCCTGCCCGAGGAGGTGCGGGCCTTCAATTGCCTCTTTGCCGAAGGCGGGCAGCGGCCGGTAGCGGAACTGTTGGGCTGGATCTCCACCTTTCCGGTGGGCGCTCCCTGGCGGCTTTTGGTGGTGCGGGACGAGGAGCTGCTCACCGGGAGATCCAGGCGCGAAGACGAGGAGGCCTACCTGAATTACCTCGCCCGGCCCGCACCGGCCGGCTGCCTGGTGCTGGTGGCCGGAGCGGAAGTAGATACGGCCGGGCGGCTCTACCGGGCCGCTGCCGCCGCCGGCCGCACGGTGGCCTTTGAGGCGCTGGAAGCCGGGGAAATGCGGCGCTGGGCCCGGGAGGAAGCCTCTGCCTACGGCAAGAGCCTGCGGCCGGATGCCCTGGCCTATCTGGTATCGGTTGCCGAAGGGGATCTGAGCTTCCTGCTGGGATCGGTGGCCAAGGCCTGCCTCTATGCGGGCGAGGCCAATGAGGTCGACCTGGCCGCCGTGCGCGAAGTGGTCTCGGCCACTCCTCAGGGCACCATCTTCAACCTGGTGGACGCGGCGGGTGAGGGAGATGCCGCCCGCGCCCTGGTCCTGCTGCGGCGGCTGCTGGACGGAGGCGAGGCACCCCTGCGGCTTTCCTACCTTCTGACCCGGCAGGTACGGCTGTTGCTGTGGGCGCGGCTGCTGGTGGCGGAGGGCAGGTCTTCGGCCGAGGTCGGCCGGCAGCTGGGGTTACCGGGTTTTGTGGCGGAAAGGCTCCTCCGGCAGATGCAGCGCTTCGATACGGACCGGCTGGAAGAAGCCCTGGAGGAACTCCTGGCCGTGGACGTGAGGCTGAAAAGCACCGGTCGGGATCCCCGGGCGGTGCTGGAAGAGGCAATCTGGTTTCTATGTAGGCCTGCTAGGGGGCTAGCAGGCCACCGCGGCTAGCGGTCCTGGCGGGCCATCTGCTGTTCCCGCTGGATTTCCGCCTGGGTTTTGGAGGATCCGGGCTCGTCCTTGGCAGCGTTCTGCCAGGCCTGTTGGTTGCGGCGCTGCCGCTCCTGAGTGACTTGGGCGTTGTACTGCTCTTCCCGCCGGCTTTCGGCCGGGGTTTTGGCCGATCCCGGGCCGAGATCGGCGGCGGTTTCCCAGGCCTGGCGATTGCGCTGCTGCCGGGCCTGCTCGCGCTGCTGCTCGCGATTGATCTCGGCCTGCGTCTTCACCGAGCCCGCCTTGGGTGCCAAGCGGCTCAACCCCCTTCCCGGTATAGAGGTCTGAACTCCGGTTATAGTATGTGGTGGCGAGAAACAAAAAAACCGGTCGCCGTCTACCCAAGAAATGCAAAGCCGCAAGGACGTTTGCTCGCCTCCTTGCGGCAGAAGACCCACGACCTGTGGCCCCGGCGCCGCGGGCTTTGGGCGGACTAGGTTTGAGCGGTTTTCTTGTTAAAAAGCCTGTATAACAGCGACTTGCGGCGCGCGGCCGTATTCTTGTGCAGCACGCCCCGGGTAACCGCCCTATCGATGACCCGAACCGCCTCGCGCAGCCGTTCCGACAGCAGTTGCCGGTCGTTCTGCTCCATGGCTTCACGGAAGCGCCGGATGGCGGTCCGGGTCCGGGACTTTACCGCCCGGTTGCGAAGGGCCCGGCGTTCCGCCTGCGCGGCCCGCTTGAGCGCCGACTTGTTCTTCTTGGCCAAGTGCGGTGTCACCTCCTATTCGCCCTACCATTTTAGCATCCCGGAACCCTTCTGGCAACACCACCCGCCGCCGACTTGTCCAGAGTTTACCTCGGCCGGCGAGGCGGCCGGCGGGAACGGGAATTCCCCCGGCCGGGCCGGGGTCGTCAGGGCAGGGGAACGATCAGGTATCCTTCCCCGGCGTTTCCCAGGGCCTCGTAGCGGCCGGCCAGGTAGAAGTAGCCCACCAGGGCGGCGGTGAGCGCGTCCAATTGGTGGTGGCTCGGCCGCCGGCCTCGGGCCGGCAGGCGCACCCCGGCGTCTACCAGCGCCCGGTGTAGTCCCTCCAGGTCCGCCCGCTTGCGCGGCCAGCCCAGGATGTCCTGGGCGGCTCCCGGGTAGCACTCGATGACCTCCTTTCCTTCCCGGCGCAGCCGCTCGGCCAGGCGCATGCCCCGGAGGGTGAGCCCGCGCATCTTTTCGATCAGGCAGGGATACACTCTGATGCCCCGGCGGACGAGGACCCGCTCGCATTCACGGGTGAGACCGTGAACGCGGCACGGGCAGGAGTCGCTGGTGCAGCAGCGCCCGGCCGGCAGGCTCAGGGGAGCATCGATGGACACCAGTTCGGCCCCGGCGGCCCGGACCAGTCGCATTATTTCCTCGTCGGTCGCGGCCCGCGCGAGGTCGGCCTCCTCGCCTCTCAGCAGGCAGAAGCCCGTCTCCCGGGCTTCGGTGGCCGCCAGGTCTATCCCTACCGCCGCCGGAACCCGCCCGCGGGCCTCGATTTGCCGGATCAGCCCGGGAACCAGCAGGGGGTGCCGGCCGGAGGCACAGGCTGCGGCCGGACCGGGTTCTCCGGGCAGCGGCCGCCCGAAGGCATCGGGCAGGTACGGGAGGGCGTCGGGGGCCGGGCCGGAAGAGAAAGCCGGGTCGGGCGAAAAGCCGGCCTCGCGGGCCTTGAGGGCATAGACCAGGTCCATGAGCCGGGCCAGGTTGACCGTATCGCAGCGGTTGTAGAGCAGCAGCCGGTCAAGGGCATCCCGGTCCCCGTCCTGGAAACGCCGCCACAGCACCACCGCCTGGTGGCCGTCTATATCCCGTACCGTCTCCGGCCGGGAAATGCCGAGCCTGGCCTCGATGCGTTTGAGCGGCCCGCCCAGGCCCAGACCTTTCAGCAGGTAGCGCAGGTCGAGGTGAATGGGGGGAAGGAGTATTCCCGGGAACTCCCGGCGCAGGAAGCTCAGGTCGAAGAGGGTGCCGTTAAAGGTCACCAGGATTGCGAAGCCCCGCAGGTAGTCGGCCGCAGCCTCCAGATCCGCTCCCCTGACGAAGGCCCGGGCTCCGCCGGCGTCGCAGCAGCCGATCACCGTTACCCGGTCGTAGTAGGGCGACAGACCGGTGGTCTCCAGGTCAAGGAACACCGTCCGGGCCCTAAACTCGGCGTAGGCGCGCCAGTGTTCCCGGCGGGGCAGGTGGCGGGCGAAGAACGCCGCCTGCTGCCGGGCCAACGCCTCTTCCGCCCGCGAAAGGTATTCCCGGGCCGCCGCCTGCTGGCGGCGGTTGAGCCCTGCCGCGCCCAGCCCGGACCGCAGATCGTTCCAGGTGAGGATCCGGCGCTGCCAGAGCCGGTTTTCCGTGTGCCGGCCTATGCCGGGGATGAAGATGAAAGAGTGCCGCAGCATGGTCTACCTCTCGGCCTGAATAATACGCCTGTGCACGGCGTGCGGCAACCCTGGCCCGAACGGTGATTCCTCCGGCTCCACCCGGCGGTCCTGGTTCCCCCGAGCACCTAAAGCGTGCCGGGCACCGAACTCGGCGAGGGCGGAGGCGGGCCGGAGGCCAAGGATGGCCGAAGCCGCGCCGGCGCCACGGACGGCGCCTAAGCGGCGTGCCCGCCGGAGGGCGAAGCCCGAGCCCTAGTTCGGTCGGCAAAGCGACCGGTACAAGGGGGAACCCGGACCGCCGGGTGGAGTAACGCTGAACGGCCGCCGGTTTTGGCTGTTGAGCACGGTACTGCCGGTCGTTCGAGGCTCCCAGTTGATGGTATAATTCCGTCCCTTGCCGGTCAAGCTAATAGCGGGAAGGAGGTGTAGCCTGTGGGCAAAGTGCTGGCGGTAGTAATCCGCTTCCTGGTGTCGGCGCTGGTCCTGCTGCTTATCGGGTGGTTCCTGCCCGGGATACGGGTGGCGGGCTTCACCGGAGCGCTCATAGCGGCGGTGGTGATCGCCGCTCTGGGATACCTGGTGGAGACCGTGCTGGGGCCTAAGATTTCCCCCCGCAGCCGGGGCCTCGTGGGGTTCATCACCGCCGCCGTGGTCATCTACGTGGCCCAGTTCATAGTGCCGGCCTACTTGTCGGTGAACATTCTCGGCGCGCTGCTCGCAGCCCTGGTGATCGGCGTCGTGGATACCTTTGTACCCACCGCTCTACGCTAGTCGCAGGTGGAGGCGGATGAAACGCAGGACGCGGCCCTTAACCGGGCCGCATTCCTTATGACTCGTGCTTTTTGCCCCGGCAGTCCTGGTTTCTCCGGGTACCTAAAGCGTGCCGGGCACCGAACTCGGCGAGGGCGAGGGTGGAGGCGGGCCGGAGGCCACGGACGGCCGCAGCGGCGGGGCGCCACGGACGGCGCCTCCGCCGGTAGCCCGCCGGAGCCCGAAGGTCGAGCCCTAGTTCGGTCGGCTAAGCGACCGGTACAAGGGGAAACCAGGACTGCCGGGGACAGTGGGGCAACCGGGCCGAGGCCCACCTGACGGTACTATAACCGGCAGGCGGCGCATAGACTGGGGTAGGAGAAACGGGGGGACAAGAGTGCGCCTCTACCTGGTCTTGCGCCGCCGTCGCCTCTTCGCGGCGGCCCTGCTACTGCTGATCGGGTCCCTACTTCTCTTCGGCGTTCCCCGCCTTTCCTGGCCGCGCACGGATCTCCCGGTTAGCTGGGGCAAACGCATTTTGACCTCGGTGCTCCCGCTCCCGGGTTCGGAGCCCGTGCTCGCCTCCTGGTCTTCCGGTTGGAGCGGCGTGGACCTGAGGACCCCGCAGGGGTGGCTTCAGGTGCAGATGCCCGCGCTTTCTACCGGCCGGGGAGAGGCCCTGCCGGCCGCGGGGCGCTATAACCCGGAGGAGGAGGAAGAAGAAGAGGTCTCGCCCCGCCCCGGTATACCCCTGGAGCCGGTGAATCCGGTGCTTCCTCCTACCGGACAAGCCGAGGAGGTAGAGCTGTTCATCTATACTACCCATAACGCGGAAAGCTACCTGCCTGACTACGGGGTGGCCAGGGTTTCTCCGGGGACTTCGGGCGGGGTGACCCGGGCGGCGGCCGCCCTGGCGTCGGCCCTGGAGAGAGAAGGGGTGCGGGTGGTGCTTTCTCCGGCCATCCACGATTACCCCGAGCTTACCGGCGCCTACGCCCGCTCTGAGGTCACCGTCAAGGCGGCTCTGGCCGCCTACCCGAATCTGGCGGCAGTCATCGACGTGCACCGGGACGCCGGCGATCGTCCGGTGACCGCGACGATAGAGGGGCGGGAGGTGGCGCAGGTGCTCCTGGTGGTGGGCTCCAACCTGCGCTTGTCCCATCCCACCTGGGAAGAAAACCTGGCCTTCGCCCGCCGGGTGGAGACCAGGATGGAGCAGCTCTATCCGGGCCTCTGCCGGGGGGTGAGGGTTCAGAGCGGGCGCTACAACCAGCACCTGCACCCGCAGGCCCTGCTGGTGGAGATCGGCAACCAGCACAATACTCTGGAGCAGGTGGAGGCGGCGGCCGGACTGCTCGCCCGGGTATTAAAAGAAGTAATCTGATGGTATAATTAGGGGCGTGATCGGAGCAAGGGAGACGGGTCTGGGTGAGAGGTAGCCAGGGAACGGCGGGCGCCGCGGGACTGTTGACGGCCGCCATGGTCGCCTCTCGCCTATTGGGCTACGTGCGCGAGGTCCTTCTCTATGCCCGCTTCGGGCAGAACAACCTTACCGATGCCTATCAGGCGGCCTTTTCCATCCCCGATTTTCTCTACCTGCTGCTGGTGGGGGGAGCCCTGAGCTCGGCCTTCATACCCGTATTTGCGGGATATTTGGCCACCGACCGGGAAGAGGAGGCCTGGAAGGTGGCCAGCACCGTCTTCAACTTCGTCATTCTCATGATGCTGGTGGGCATCGGTCTGGGGCTGATCTACACCCCGCAGCTGGTGCGGCTTCTGGTGCCGGGCTTTGACGCCGAAACCATGCGGCTGACGGTAAAGCTCACCCGCATCATGTTTGCCCAGGCTTTCTTCATGGCCTTAAGCGGCGTGGCCATGGGCGTGCTCTATTCGTACCGGTATTTCACCGCCACCGCCCTTTCCGCGGTGCTCTACAACCTGGGGATTATCCTGGTGGGCTGGTTCCTCTCCCCCTATCTGGGCATTACCGCTTTTTCTCTGGGAGTGGTAGTGGGCGCGGTGGCGGGATTTGCCGTGCAGGTGCCGCCTCTGTTGCGCTACGGGGTGCGCTACCATTTCAGCCTTAACCTCGGCCATCCCGGGGTACGGAAGATCTGGCGTTTGATGGTGCCGGTCCTGATAAGCCTGTCCGTCACCCAGCTCAACCTGTTCGTGAACCAGAACCTGGCCTCCCACCTGGCCGAAGGACTGGTGGCCGCGCTGCGCACCGCCCAGCGGCTGATGCAGCTCCCCATCGGCACGCTGGGCGTGGCCCTGGCGGTGGCCAGCTTCCCCAACCTTACCATCCAGGCGGCCCAGGGCCGGTACGACGACTACCGCCGCACCCTCTCCCTGGGCCTGCGCTCCCTGGTCTTCCTCCTGGTCCCGGCCAGCCTGGGCCTGATCGCCCTGCGGGTACCCATAGTGCGCCTGCTCTTCGAGCAGGGGAAGTTCACCCCGGAGGATACCCTGGCCACCGCCCAGGCCCTGCTCTTCTACTCCCTGGGCATCGTGGCCTACGGGTGCATCCAGGTGCTGAACCGCTCCTTCTACGCCCTTCAGGACACCACCACCCCCATGGTGGCCGGGGTGGCGGCCATCGGCCTCAATATCTGGCTGAACGTGAGCCTGGTGGGACCCCTCGGTCACGGCGGCCTCGCCCTGGCCTACTCCCTGGCCGGCGGGTTCAACTTCGTGCTGCTTCTGCTCCTCTTGCGGCGACGCTTGGGCCGAATAGGCGGGCGGGCCCTGGCCACCTCGGGGCTCAAGAGCCTCCTGGCCGGCACGGTGGCGGTGCTGGGCGCCTGGGTGGTCGCCGGGCACCTGGAGCCGTACGCCCTGCTCGCGGGCAAGCTGGGTCAGGCACAGCAGGTGGGTGCGGCTATAGGCCTGGCCCTGCTGGTATTCGTGCTGGCCGCGGTGGCGATGCGCATGGAGGAAGTGGGCCAGGTCTGGGAGGTAGTGAAGCGCCGCCTGGGCCGCCAGCCCTAGAGACGCCTTGGCGATCCGGCGGTTGGGCTGCCTCAGGGTCGGCGGTCCTGGTTTCTCCGAGTACCTAAAGCCTCGCCGGGCACCGAACTCGGCGAGGGCGAGCGTGGAGGCGGGCCGGAGGCCACGGAAGGCCGAAGCCGCGCCGGCGCCATGGATGGCGCCTAAGCGGGGAGCCCGCCGGAGCCCGAAGCACGAGCCCTAGTTCGGTCGGCGAAGCGACCGGTACGAGGGGGAACCAGGACCGCCGGCACGATAGCCCGGGGAGATGCCAAAGACCGGCCTCCTTGTTGCCCCCCGGGGCCAATGTTATAATGGTCCACGGAAAACGAGGGGGACGGAGGCTTGGATCCGCGCTTCATTCGTAATTTCTGCATCATCGCCCACATCGATCACGGTAAGTCCACCCTGGCGGACCGCCTGCTGGAGTTTACCGGAGCGATCGAGCCGCGCGAGATGACCGAGCAGATCCTGGACCAGATGGATCTGGAGCGGGAGCGGGGCATTACCATCAAGATGAAGGCGGTGCGGCTGGAGTACAGGGCTTCGGACGGCCACACCTATTACCTCAATCTCATCGATACCCCCGGCCACGTGGATTTCAGCTACGAGGTGTCCCGGAGTCTCGCGGCCTGCGAGGGCGCGCTTCTGGTGGTGGACGCCACCCAGGGCGTGCAGGCCCAGACCCTGGCCAACGCCTACCTGGCCATCGACCAGAATCTGGAGATCATCCCGGTGATCAACAAGATCGATTTGCCCAGTGCGGACGTGGAGCGGGCGAAGCGGGAGATAGAGGAAACGGTGGGGCTGGACGCCTCGGAGGCCATCCTGGTTTCCGCCAAGATGGGCTGGGGAACGCAGGAGGTGCTGGAGGCGGTGGTGCGCCGCATTCCGCCGCCGGGGGGACGGGCCGAAGCGCCGTTGCGGGCCCTCATCTTCGATTCCCTCTTTGATAATTACCGGGGGGCGGTTCCCTACATCCGGGTGATGGACGGCCGGGTGCGCGCCGGCGATCGCATCCGCCTGATGTCCAGCGGCCTGGAATTCGAGGTGGACGAGGTGGGCATCTTCACGCCCCAGCGCCGGCCGGTGGAGGAACTCTCGGCCGGTCAGGTGGGCTACCTCACCGCCGGCATCCGCCAGATCGAGGACACCCGGGTAGGGGATACCATCACCGGTGCGGACCGGCCGGCGGACGAGCCCCTTCCCGGGTACCGGCCGGTAAAGCCCATGGTCTTCTGCGGGCTCTACCCCACCGACAACCGGGCCTACGAGAATCTCCGGGACGCCCTGGCCAAGCTAAAGCTCAACGACGCCGCCCTGGTTTACGAGCCGGAGACCTCCCAGGCCCTGGGTTTCGGCTTTCGCTGCGGTTTTCTGGGCCTGCTGCACATGGAAATCGTGCAGGAGCGGCTGGAACGGGAGTACGGGCTGGAGCTGGTGAGTTCCGCGCCCAGCGTGGCCTACCGGGTGGTGAAGACCGACGGCGAGGTCCTGACCGTCGACAATCCCAGCCGCCTGCCGCCGCCGGAGAAGATCGACCGCATGGAGGAGCCGGTGGTCAAGGCCACCGTCCTGGTGCCCTCGGCGCACGTGGGGCCGGTAATGGAACTGGCACAGGAGCGCCGGGGCCAGTTCCTAGGCATGGACTACCTGAGCGGCGACCGGGTGATGCTCACCTACCGCCTGCCCCTGGCGGAAATCATTTACGACTTCTTCGGCCAGCTGAAGGCCCGCAGCCGGGGCTACGCCTCGCTGGATTACGAGTTCGACGGCTACCAGGAGGCGGACCTGGTGCGGCTGGACATCCTCATAAACGGGGAAATGGTGGACGCCCTTTCCTGCATCGTGCACCGGGAACGGGCCTACCAGAAGGGGCGGGAGCTCACGGTCAGGCTCAAGGAACTGATCCCCCGCCAGCTTTTCGAGGTGCCGGTACAGGCGGCGGTGGGCAGGAAGATCATCGCCCGGGAGACGGTGAAGCCCCTGCGCAAGGACGTGCTGGCCAAGTGCTACGGCGGGGACGTCACCCGCAAGAAGAAACTTCTGGAGAAGCAAAAAGAAGGCAAGAAGCGTATGAAGCAGATAGGCAGCGTAGAGATCCCGCAGGAGGCCTTCATGGCCGTCCTGCGGCTGGAGGAATAGCCGGCATGGATCTGTCGCTGTACCTGCACGTCCCTTTCTGCCTCCGGAAGTGCCCGTACTGCGACTTCGTTTCCTACCCGGGCCGGGGGCCGGAGGAGACGGCCGCCTACGTAGCCGGCCTGGCCCGGGAGCTGGAGCTCTGGGCCCGGCGCCTGAACCCGGCCCCGGAAATCACCACGGTTTACGTGGGCGGGGGCACACCCAGCCTGCTGCCGGTATCCCTGTGGCGGCAGCTGGGGGCGGCCCTGCGGTGCTGTTTTCGCCTTTCTCCCCGGGTCGAGTTTTCCGTGGAGGCCAATCCCGGGACGCTCACCCCGGAACTCCTCGAGACCCTGCGGGAGATCGGCGTCAACCGGCTGTCCTTGGGAGTACAGTCCTTTGACCCGCGCTTCCTGCGCCTTGCCGGCCGGCCCTACCACCGGGAGGACATCCTGCGGTCCGCAGCCGAGGCGCGCCGGGCGGGGTTCGACAACCTCAATCTTGACCTCATCTTCGGCTTTCCCGGCCAAAGCCCGGACGACTGGCGGCAGGACCTGGAGGCCGCCCTGGAGCTCGCCCCCACCCACCTGTCCTGCTACGAACTCCAGCTGGACCCGCAAACCCCCTGGGGCCGGGCGGCGGCGGAAGGGGAACTCGTCCTGCCGGAGGAAGAGGAACGGGCGGCCATGTACGAATACGCGGAGGAAAGGCTGGAGAAGGCCGGGTTCGAGCAGTACGAGCTTTCCAATTTTGCCCTGCCCGGGCATGCCTGCCGTCACAACCTGGCCTACTGGCTGCGGAGGCCCTACCTGGGGGTAGGGGCGGCTGCGGCCTCCTTCATGGAGGAGCGGCGCTGGATCAACCTGCCGGCTTTGGAGGAATACCTGGAAAGGGTGAACTCGGGCCGGCTGCCGGTGGCCGAGCAGGAAGAGCTGGAGCCGGAGGCGGCCATGGCCGAAACCATGATGCTGGGGCTGCGCCTGACGCGGGGCGTGGAGGCCGGGGCCTTCCGGAGGCGCTTCGGCCGGGAGGTGACGGAAGTCTTCGGTCCGCGGCTGAAGTACCTGGGCCGCCTGGGCTTGATAGAGGAAGGGGCGGGCTATTACCGCCTTACTCCTCGCGGCCGCCTCTTGGGCAACCTGGTCTTCCGGGAGTTCGTGTAAAGTGCCCGGTGCCCGGCCGGCCCTGGCGGCAGCCCTGGTTCCCCCTGGTAGCGGTCGCTTAGGCGACCGAACTAGGGTTCGAGCTTCGCGTTGCGGCGGGCTCCGAGCCGGAGATGACTCGGCCACGAGACAACTTGACGGGGAGGAGAAACGCATGAAGGAAACCGCCCGGGCCCTGACCGCTGGATGGTACTGGCCCTCGCTCGTAGCCTACGTGGAGGTGACCAAGCCGCGCTCGGTGGCTCTGCTGAGTTTTACCGCTTTGGGCACGATGGTGCTGGCCGGGGCTCACTACCCGGTATCGGCCGGGGTGCTGCTGCTGGCCCTGGCGGCCGTAACCCTGGCCTGCGCCGGGGCCAACGCCGCCAGTTGCTACTTCGACCGGGACCTGGACGCCGTAATGTCCCGGACCCGCTACCGTCCGGTCCCTTCCGGCCGTATTCACCCCGCCCGGCGGGCCCTTTACTGGGGGATGTTCCTCTTCGGCCTGTCCCTGGTTCTGGCCTGGAACCTTAACCTCTGGGCCTGGTGGCTGCTCTGGGCGGGCATGCTGGGTTACGTGGGGGTCTACAGCCTGTGGCTCAAGCGCCGCAGCCCGTGGAACATCGTCCTGGGCGGCATCAGCGGCGGCATGCCGGCCCTCTTCGGCTGGGCGGCGGTGGCCGGAAGGCTGGAGCTGCTGCCGGTCCTGGTGGCCGCGCTGGTGATCCTGTGGATCCCCAACCATATCTGGAGCCTGGCCCTCTTTCACCGGGAAGATTACGCCCGCGCCCGCATCCCCATGCTTCCGGTGGTTACCGCACCGGAGCGGGCCCTGCGCTGGATACTTCTCAGCGTGGTGCTCATGGTGGCCCTGTCCCTGGTGATCGTTTGGGTGGGCCGGTGGGGTGCGGTGTACCCGGCGGTGGCGGCGGGCCTGGGTGTGGCGGCCCTGGCCTTGAGCCTGCACGTTTACCGCCGTCCCCGGCGGGAAAAAGCCTGGGTCCTGTTCAAGTTCTCCAGCCCTTATTTGGCCGTGCTCTTCCTGGGGATGATGCTGGATGTCTGGCTCCGTTGAGACGTGAAGCGGGCCGCCCCAAGCCAACGGCGGAGGCGACGGAAAGCCGGGGTGCCTTGACAAATGAGGGCCGGGGGTGATATTTTGAAGTTAGGCTTAGCACTCTGGCATCGAGAGTGCTAACAGGGGGAGAAGCCTATGTACCTGGACACGCGGAAGAGGAGAATACTCGAGGTAGTAGTCCAGGAGTACATCGCCACCGCCGAGCCGGTGGGCTCCCGCACCCTGGCCCGCAAGTACAATCTGGGCGTGAGCCCGGCTACCATCCGTAACGAGATGGCCGACCTTGAGGAAATGGGCTTCCTGGAGCAGCCGCATACCTCGGCCGGTCGCATCCCCAGCGACCTGGGTTACCGCTACTACGTGGATTACCTCATGGAGAAGCAGCCGCTCACTCCCGAGGAGCAGGAGTTCATTGCCCAGAGCCTGATCACCAAGCTGGAGGCGGTGGAAGAGCTGATTGCCCGCACCAGCGAGGTGCTTTCGGCCATGACCAACCTTACCGGTCTGGCCCTGGGGCCCCAGTGGGCCAAGAGCGTGATCCTGCACGTGGAACTGCTGTCCCTGGCGCCCAGGAGGGCGCTGCTCCTGGTGGTGACCAACGTGGGCACCATCCAGCACCGGTTTCTGGATCTGCCCGAGGAGATCACTCCCGGGGACCTGACGGTGATCAGCCGGGTGCTGACCCGTCACCTCCGGGGCTCTACCCTGGATATCCTGCGCCGCGTCGCCCTGCAGGAAATGCAGGCTGAACTGGCATCCTACCGCCGCGTGGTGAGGACGGTGCTGGAGGCGGTGGAGGATGCGGTCTCCGGGAGCCGGGCAGAGCGCATCTACCTGGGCGGCACGCTGAACATCCTCAACCAACCGGAGTTCCGGCGGGACCTGGAGAAGGTTAAGGGAGTACTGAACCTCCTGGAGACCGAGCCTCTCCTGCGGCAGCTGCTGCTGCAGGAGACGGAGGCCGAACTGGCGGTGCGCATCGGTGGAGAGAACAAGGCCTTCAACATGCCTTACTGCAGCCTGGTTACCGCCACCTACCGGGTAGGAGACGAGGTGGTGGGGGCCATCGGGCTTTTGGGCCCCACCCGAATGGAATACGCCCGCGCGGTGGCCATGGTTGAATATATCAGCTCGCTGCTTTCCGAAATCATGGCCCGTTTCTACCGCTGAAGCCGGGCCGAAACGGGGTGAGAGCGTAAATGACTGCCGAGGATAGGGAGAGGGAAAACGGAGCCTGCCCGCGCCCGGGGCCGGAGCCAAACCAGGAACCGGAAACCCGGGCGCAAGACGTGCCGGGGCCCGGGAGCCTGGCCGCACCGGAAGAGCCGGGGGAAGAGCCCGCCGCCGAGCCGGCGGCCGAAGAAGCGCCTCAGCTGCGGGAAAGGCTAGAGACCCTGGAGGAAGAACTGGCGGCCAAGACCCGGGAAATCGAGGACTACGTGCAGCACCTGCAGCGCCTGCAGGCGGACTTTGCCAATTACCGCAGGCGAGTACTGCGGGAGCAGGAAGAGGCGGGGGAACGGGCACTGGAGGAGTTTTTGCGCCAGCTGCTGCCGGTCGTAGATAATCTGGAACGGGCGGTAGCCGCCGCCGGTCAGGACGGCGCCAGCTTGGAGAGCCTGCGCACCGGAGTGGGCATGGTTTGCCGGCAGCTGGGGGAGTTGCTCTTCAAGCAAGGGGCTACTCCTATGAACAGCGTCGGTCAGGGATTTGACCCGACCAAGCACCACGCGGTAGCTACGGTGGAGAGTGAGGACTACGAGGACAATACCGTGGTAGACGAGCTGCAGAAAGGCTACTTCTTTCGCGGTCGGGTGCTGCGTCCGGCCCTGGTAAGGGTGGCCAGGAAGCCGGAGAAGGAGGAAAAGGTGATACCCCTTAGGCCTGAGGAGGGTGAGAGCGATGGGTAAGGTTATCGGCATCGATTTGGGCACTACCAACTCCTGCGTCGCCGTACTGGAAGGCGGCGAAGCGGTGGTCATTCCTAATGTCGAAGGGGGGCGCACTACCCCCTCGGTGGTGGCCTTCACCAAAGAAGGAGAGCGTCTGGTCGGTCAGGTGGCCAAGCGCCAGGCCATTACCAACCCCGAGCGCACGGTGATGTCCATAAAGAGGCACATGGGCACGGATCACAGGGTAAAGATCGACGACAAGGAGTACACGCCGCAGGAAATCTCGGCCATGATCCTGCAGAAACTCAAGGCCGATGCCGAGTCCTACCTGGGGGAGAAAGTCACCCAGGCGGTCATCACCGTGCCCGCCTATTTCACCGACAGCCAGCGCCAGGCCACCAAGGACGCCGGGCGGATCGCCGGGTTGGAGGTGCTGCGCATCATCAACGAGCCCACGGCCGCAGCCCTGGCCTACGGTCTGGACAAGGGCGAGGATCAGACCATCCTGGTATACGACCTGGGCGGCGGCACCTTCGACGTGTCCATCCTGGAGCTGGGCGAGGGCGTGTTCGAGGTCAAGGCCACGGCGGGTAACAACCGCCTGGGCGGGGACGACTTCGACGAGCGCATCATGAACTGGCTGGCGGACGAGTTCAAGAAGCAGTACGGCGTGGACCTCAGGTCGGACCGTATGGCCATGCAGCGGCTCAAGGAGGCGGCCGAGAAGGCCAAGTGCGAGCTCTCTACCATGAGCTCCACCAACATCAACCTGCCGTTCATCTCCGTAGGGCCGTCGGGTCCGCTGCACCTGGACGTAACCCTCACCCGGGCCAAGCTGGAGGAACTGATCCGGGACCTGGTGGAGAAGACCGTGGGGCCCATGCAGCAGGCCATGAGCGACGCCGGTCTCACCCCGGACAAGATCGACAAGGTGATCCTGGTGGGCGGCTCCACCCGCATACCCCTGGTACAGGAGACGGTACGGCGCATAACCGGCAAGGAGCCGCACAAGGGCATCAACCCTGACGAGTGCGTGGCCCTGGGCGCGGCCATCCAGGCCGGAGTGCTGGCTGGCGAGGTCAAGGACATCCTCCTCCTTGACGTGACGCCGCTCTCCCTGGGCATCGAGACCCTGGGCGGGGTCTTCACCAGGATCATCGAACGCAATACCACCATTCCCACTTCCAAGAGCCAGATCTTCACCACCGCCGCCGATAACCAGACCACGGTGGAGATCCACGTGCTGCAGGGCGAGCGGCCCATGGCCGCGGACAACAAGAGCCTGGGCCGGTTCCAGCTTACCGGCATCCCGCCCGCACCCAGGGGGGTCCCGCAGATCGAGGTCAAGTTCGACATCGACGCCAACGGCATCGTGCACGTTTCCGCCCGTGATCTGGCCACGGGCAAGGAGCAGGCCATAACCATCAGGTCTTCCGGCGGTCTCAGCGAGGCCGAGATTCAGCGCATGGTCAGGGACGCCGAAACCTACGCCGAGCAGGACAAGAAGCGCAAGGAGGAGGCCGAGCTCCGCAACCAGGCAGACTCCATGGTCTACCAGGCCGAGCGCACCCTGAAGGACCTGGGCGACAAGGCCGACGCGGCCGACCGGGAGAAGGTGGAGAAGGCCAGGAAGGAACTCCAGGACGCCCTGGCGGGCAAGGACGTGGAGGAGATCCGGCGCAAGTCCGAAGCCCTGTCCGAGGCCCTGTTCGCCCTGACTTCCAAGGTGTACCAGCAGCAGGCCGGCCAGGCCCGGCAGCAGCAGGCCACCGGAACCGAGGGTGGCGGCGGCAAGCGGGACAACGTGGTTGACGCCGACTACCGCGTCATGGATGATAATAAGTAGCGGCAAAGCGTCAGGTGGGTGTCGGCGCTGGCGGCGGGCGTGGCTCCCGGTACGCTGACGGATCCCCACTTTTTCGAGGGGAGTGCTGGTTTTGCCCGAGTACCTAAAGCGTGCCGGGTACCGAACTAGGTGAGAGCGAGCGCGGAGGCCGGTCGGAGGCCAAGGATGGCCGGAGCCGCGCCGGCGCCATGGACGGGTTCTTGCGCGGGGAGCCGGCCGAAGCGCGAAGGTCGAACCCTAGTTCGGTCGGCTAAGCGACCGGTACGAGGGGCAAACCAGCACTCCCCCGAGACAAATTGGGGATAACTCAGTCCCGGTACGAGCGGGAGCCACACCCGCCAAGGCAAGGCGCGATCCGTCAGAGGTCAGGAACGCGTACGGAAGGTGAAAGCCCTTGGCCGCCAAAAAGGACTATTACGAGATCCTGGGGGTGGACCGTAACGCTTCCCAGGAAGAGATAAAGAAGGCCTACCGGCGCCTGGCGCGCCAGTACCACCCGGACGTGAATCCGGGCAACAAGGAAGCGGAAGAGAAGTTCAAGGAGATTCACGAGGCCTACGAAGTCCTCAGCGACCCGGAGAAACGGGCCCGCTACGACCAGTTCGGTCACCTGGGCGAGGCGGCCGGCGGAGGGTTCGAGGGCTTCGGCGACTTCGGCGATCTGGGACGGGAGTTCGGCGGCCTGGGCGATCTCTTCGACATGTTCTTCGGCGGCGGCCTGGGAGGGCGCAGCCGGCAGGCAGGACCGCAAAAGGGTGCGGATCTGCAGCTGGACCTCGACATCGAGTTCGAGGAAGCCGCCTTCGGGTGCGAGAAAGAGGTAGAGGTATCACGGGAGGAGGTCTGTACCACCTGTCAGGGCAGCGGGGCGGAACCCGGCACCCGGCCCCTGACCTGTCCCGCCTGCCACGGCACCGGGCAGGTGCGTTTCGCCCAGGCCACGGCCTTCGGCCGCTTTGAGACCATCCGGCCCTGCAGCCAGTGCCGGGGCACGGGCAAGATAATTGCCAACCCCTGCTCCGCCTGCCGGGGTAGGGGGCGGGTCCGGCGGACGCGCAAGCTGCACGTGCGCATACCGGCGGGCGTGGATACCGGCTGGCGGCTGCGCATGCCCGGGGAGGGCGAGCCGGGCACGAGGGGCGGGCCGCCGGGAGACCTTTACGTGGCCATTCACGTGCGGCCGCACCCGCTCTTCCGGCGGGACGGCCACCATCTCCTCCTGGAGATGCCGGTTTCGGTGGTGCAGGCCGCCCTGGGAGACGAGATCGAGGTGCCCACCCTGGAAGGCAGGGCCAAGCTGCGCTTACCCGAGGGGACCCAGACCGGCACGGCTTTTCGGCTGCGCGGGCAGGGCATTCCCAGGCTTCACGGCCACGGCCGGGGTGACCTGCACGTCATAGTGCGGGTGGAGACCCCCACCCACCTCACCGACCGGCAAAGGGAACTGTTGCGCGAGTTTGCCCGTCTGGAGGAGCAGAAGCACCAGGGTAAGGATAAGGGCTTCTTCGAACGGGTAAAGGACGCCTTCGTGTAGGGTGGAGAGGGTACATGCGGCGGGTGGTGCTTCCCCCCGAGGCCTTCCAGGCCGGGGGGATAATTTGTATCCGGGGTTCGGCCTACCGGCACCTAATCCGGGCGCTGCGGCTGAGGCCCGGCGACCTCCTGAGCGCCTCGGACGGTCGCGGCAGGGAGTACCTGGCGCGACTGGTAACGGTGGGGGCAGGAGAGGCGAGGGCCCGGGTGGTGGCCGAACGCGAACCGCTACCCGAGCCGCCGGTAGAAGTCACGCTTCTTCCGGCGCTTTCCAAGGGGGATAAGATCGACCTGGTAATCCAGAAAGCTACCGAGCTGGGAGTGCGCCGGGTGGCACCGGTGGTTGCCCGCCGCAGCGTGGCGCGGCTTTCCCCCGAGCGCCGGGCGGAACGGCGCCGCCACTGGCAGGCGGTGGCGGCCGCGGCGGCCGAGCAATGCGGCCGGAGCGTGGCCCCGGTAGTGGAGGAAATCGTGGACCTGGAAGAGGCGCTGGAAAGGCTGGTCCCGGGTACCAGGGTGCTCATGCCCTGGGAGGGGGAGCGAAAGACGAGTCTGCGGGAGGCCCTGGCCGGTACGAACGGCGAGGGCCCGCGGCGCGTGGCCCTTCTGGTAGGCCCGGAGGGAGGCTGGGAGCCGGGAGAGGTGAACGCGGCCGTTTCCCGGGGCGCGATCACCGTTACCCTGGGCCCGAGGATCCTGCGCTGCGAAACTGCGGCGCTGGTGGCCGTGGCCCTGGTGCTGTACGAATGGGGAGACCTGGGCGCGGTGCGGGAGGAGCTTCCCTCATGAGAGACCTCCGGAAAAGTGGAGACGAGCGGCCCCGGGTAGCCTTTGCCACTCTGGGCTGCAAGGTGAACCAGAGCGAGGTTGAAGCCTTCCGGGAGCAGTTCCGGCGGCACGGCTACCGGGTGGTGCCCTTTGAGGAACCGGCAGAAGTGTACGTCGTCCACACCTGCACCGTGACCCACCTCGGCGACCGCAAGTGCCGGCAGGCGATCCGCCGGGCGGTGCGGCAGAACCCCGAGGCCACGGTGGTGGTGAGCGGCTGCTACGCCCAGGTGGCGCCCGAGGAAGTGCTGGCCATTCCCGGAGTGCGGGTGGTAGTGGGCAGCAAGGGCCGCCGGGACCTGGTGGAGGCGGTGGAGAGGGCCAGAGCCAGCCGGGAACCCCTGTGCCTGGTCCGGCCCTGGGAAGAAGGGGAGAGCTTCGAGGAGCTGCCGGTAGAGGGCGCGGAACGGGCCCGGGCCCTGGTGCGGGTGCAGGAAGGGTGCGACCACGCCTGCACCTACTGCCTGGTCCCGCGGGCCCGCGGCCCGGCGCGGAGCCGGTCCCCCGAGGCGGCCCGGGAGGAAGTGAAACGCCTGGTGCGCGCGGGCTTCCGGGAGATAGTGCTGACCGGGGTAAACCTGGGGGCCTACGGCCGGGACCTGGGCACCTCCCTGGCCGCCCTCCTGCGGGAACTGGTGCGCGTGCCCGGGCTGGGCCGGCTGCGGTTAAGCTCGGTGGAGCCGCAGTATTTCGGCCCGGAACTGGTGGGCGTGGTCGCGGCCGAGGAGAAGATCTGCCCCCACTGGCACATTCCCCTGCAGAGCGGCGACGGGGCCGTCCTGCGCCGCATGGGCCGGGGCTACACTCCGGAGGATTACCGCGCCCTGGTGGAGCGGCTCCGCCGGGGCCGGCCGGACGGGGCGGTTACCACCGACGTCATCGTGGGTTTCCCCGGGGAGGAAGAGGCGGCCTTCGGGCGCACGCTGGCCCTGGTGGAGGACGTGGGCTTCAGCCGGCTGCACGTATTCGCCTATTCTCCCCGGCGGGGCACTCCGGCGGCCGAGTTGCCCGGTCAAGTGCCGGCCGAGGTCAAGGCGGAGCGCAGCCGGCGGCTGCGGGCCCTGGGGCACCGGCTCGCCTGTGCCTATGCCGAGCGGTTCGTTGGCGGGGCGCTTACCGTACTGGTGGAAAGGGAGGCCGGGGATCGTCCGGGCCGGGTAGAGGGCCACAGCGAGAACTACATCCGGGTGCGCCTTCCCGGCGGGCGGGAGCGGATCGGCGAGCTCGTCCCGGTGCGCATCGTCCGCCGCCGGGGGGAGGAACTGGAGGGCGAACCGGCGCTCTAGGCCGCTTGCCTCCGGGAACGGGCGGCAGGTAAAATGAGGGTGGGAGCGGCAGCCGCCTCCGCCGGGGGACGGCTCCCGGGCGCCCAGAAGTTGACAAACGGAGGGAAGAAAGTGGCCGACTGCATATTCTGCCGGATCGTTGCCGGAGAGATACCTTCGGAAAAGGTCTACCAGGACGACCTGGTGGTTGCCTTCCGGGACATACACCCGGTGGCGCCGGTGCACATCCTCATAGTGCCGCGCAAGCACGTGAGGCGCCTGACCGAGGTGACGGAGGCCGACCGGGACTGGCTGGTCCGAATCCAGGAAGTGGCGGCGGAACTGGCGCGCCGGGAAGGCGTGGCCGAGACCGGCTTCCGGGTGGTGGCCAATTTCGGGCCCGACGGGGGCCAGGAGGTGGAGCACGCCCATTACCACCTGGTGGGCGGCCGTCCCCTGGGCGGAATCGGGTAGGCAGCACCGGGGCGGTAACTGTATATCCTTGTCCTGGCAGCCCTGGTTCCCCCTAGTACCGGTCGCTTCGCCGACTAAACTAGGGATCGAGCTGCGGCCTCCGGCGGGCCGCCCGCGCAAGAACCCGTTCATGGCGCCGGCGCGGCTTCGGCCGTCCAGAGGCCTAGCGCCCGCCTCTACCCTTCTGCCAGAGAGCGATGTGGACAGCCCCGGGACGGCGGTAATTGACGATACTTCGTTCCTGGGGTATAATCTTGGAGGCAAGAAGCCTGGTACACAGGCCGTGGCTGGCGTAAGCCGGGGTAAGGGGGGAGGGAAGCTTCTGATCGAGGTACGCGTAGGTAAAGGCGAAACCCTGGACAGCGCCCTCAAGCGCTTTAAGCGAACCCTGCAAAAGGACGGGGTTCTGGCCGAAGTCCGCAAGCGCGAACACTACCTGCCGCCGAGCGTGAAAAGGAAGAAAAAGTCGGCAGCCGCCCGCAGACGGCGGGGCCGGTAAGCCGCAGAGCGTAAGGTCCTCCCCTCAATCGTCAATCTACCTGCAGCCGGCCGCGGTGAGAGTGGCGGTGCCAAAACGGTCCGGTGTAAACGCCGGACCTTATCTTTTTCTTGCTCCCCGACCCGGCCCCGGCGGTGCGGGCTTCCGGCTGCTGGTAATTGTCGCCAGGGCCGGCGCATAACCTTCATAGTGGGTTCGGGAGGGGAGAGCTTTGGCCGGAAGAGAGAATTCCGGCTTCGGCCGGAGGTGGCGTAATCGGTTGGCCGGGGTGCTGGATCTGCCGCGGGACGTGCTGATCGACCTGCCCAAGGTGACGCTGGTCGGAACCGTACAGGTCACCGTGGAAAACCACCGGGGCCTCATAGAGTTTACCCCGCAGCGCGTGCGGATCGCGGCCAAGGAGGGGGCGGTGGAAGTAGAGGGAGAGCGGCTCACCCTGCGCCTGGTCCTGCCGGAAGAGATCATTCTTGAGGGGCAGGTGCGCACGGTGAGTTTCTTCTCCTGAGGAGGTGGGGCGCTTGCGCAGCTGGCAGGCCTTCTTGGGCGGCTACATAACGGTACGGGTCACGGGGTCCAACCCGGAGCGGTTGCTGAACCTGGCCCTATCCAGGGGCGTGGCCCTCTGGGATGTGCGGCGCACGGGCACGGACCAGCTGCACCTTAAGGCGCGGGCGGCGCATTTTTTCCTCTTGCGCCACCTGGCCCGGCAGGCCCGGTGCCGCGTCCGGATCACGGGCAAGCGCGGCCTGCCCTTTCTTCTGGGCCGCCTCCGGCGCCGGCCGGGTTTTGCGGCCGGCCTGCTCTTTTTCGTTCTGGCCCTCTACCTGGCCGGATCGCTGATCTGGGAGGTCCGGGTGCGGTTTCCCGAACCGGTACGCTATAACCGCGAGGAGACGGTCTTGGCCGAGGCCCGGGCGCTGGGCCTGCGGCCGGGCGCCTGGAGGGCGGCCGTGGACACGCAGCACCTGGCCCACCAGCTTGCCCGCCGGCTGCCCCAGGCGGCCTACGTGGGCGTGCGCCTTGAGGGCGTTCGGGCCACGATAGAGGTGGTGGAAAGGGTTCTTCCTCCTTCTTCGGCCGAAGCGGCCCACATTGTGGCCGCCAAAGCCGGACTGGTAGAGGAGGTGCTGGTGGTGTGCGGTGAGCCCCGGGTCCGGCCCGGCGACGTGGTTCGGCCCGGCCAGGTACTCATATCCGGAATTATCCGCACTCCTTCGGGAGGGTCGGTGGTACGCGCCGAAGGCCGGGTTCAGGCCCGGGTTTGGTACCGGGTTCGGGCGGCGGTTCCCCTGGTGGAGACAAGGGAGGTGGCCACCGGCCGCGTCAGCGTGTCTTACCGGTTGGGGCTGGCGGGCCGAGAAGTACGCCTGTGGGGTCCGCAGGCGCCGCCCTACCCGCTTTGCCGCGTGGAGAAGGCCGGTACCGGGCCCGTAGCTCTGGGGAACTACCGGCTGCCTTTTTCCCTCTCGCGGGTAAGCTATCACGAGTTGCGGCGGGAGGAGACATACCGTACCGCCAGGGAAGCGGAAGAACTGGCGCGATCCGAGGCGCGCCGGCTCCTGGCCGAACGCGTGCCGGCCTCGGCGCGGGTGCTGAATGTCAAGCTGGAACCGGCGCAGGCCGTGGGCCGTACGGTGGTGGTGCAGGGACTGGCAGAGACCACAGAAGACATCGGTCGACTCTATCCCCTGGCCGGGGATTCCGGTACCCCCTCCGCCCGTTCGTTCCCCGCTGCGCGGGTGCCGGGTCAACAGCATGCGGTTAGTTGCCCCGCCACCTGATGGACCTCACCCGGTAGCGGAAGACTCCCCCCGGCGCGTGAACCGTCACTTCGTCGCCCAACCGCCTCAGCAGCAGGGCCTTTCCTACCGGCGATATATAGGAGATGTCACCACCCCTTACGTCGCCCGAGAAAGGAGCCACCAGGCGAAAGCGGTGAACCTCCTGCGTCGACAGATCCTCTACTTCGACCTCGCTGCCGATGGTCACAAAGGGCAGGGCATCACCCCCCGTGCCTTCTTTGCCCATTTCCCTTACCAGGGCCTCGACCTGCCGGATGTATAGCTCGACGAGCCGTTTCAGCTCCTCGCGCTCCCTCGAGGACTCCTGAAAGTAGGTTTCAAGCAGTTTTGCCTTCTGCTCCTCCACCTCTGCCAGATGCTTTACCAGGCTTTCGAACAGGGTCGGTGACCCCTTGAGCTTCCGTGCCATTTCCTGCTCCCCCCGCGAGCCATTAAATGGAAAGGCGGTCAATAAAGCAAAGGGGCGCCTCGTCGCCCAACGAGACACCCGGTTGCCAGCATCGTACCACAGATTACAGCCGTTGTCAACGGTGGTCAGATCTGCCTATTTAATGGAGGCAGATGAATTTTTTAGGACGGCCGAGGGCTGGATGGAGGCGTGCAGTCCCGTGGCTTGCTGCCGTTTTGGCGCCGTGTTAAGATGAAGGCGTAAGGATGATCAAGCATGTCCAAGCAATCGGTAGTGGGACTGGCCAAGAGCATACTGGAGCCGGTGGAGCAGGTAAAGATGGCCTTCCTATTTGGCTCGAGGGCCACGGCCAGGGCGAGGTCGGACTCTGATGTGGACATAGCGGTGTACTGGGAGCCAAGACCGAGCAGGAGACAGCGAGAACGTGTGTGGGAAGGTTTGGAGAAGGCCTTAGGCACCGAGGTGGACCTGGTCGACCTTAACGATTGCCCGGCGACCCTAGCCTGGGAAGCCCTTCAGGGCATCCCCCTTATCAAGAGGGATGAGCGTTTCCATCTGGAGTACATGCTCGAGGTTTCCCGCGAAGCGGAAGACTGGCAGGAATACCTCTTCGACTTGTGGCGGTGGCGCCGGCGCCTGGCAAGACAGTAAGACCTGAAGGGGGAGGGGGTAATGAGTCCGCTTCCTCCGCTACGGACCGCAGCTTCTGACTAAGTTCATGGAGATCGTAGAGAAGAAGTTGGAGGAGAGCGCAGAAGAAGCCTAGAGAAGCTTAGAGAAGCCGAGGAGGCGACAGGCTATTGTTTGGTAAAAGGGAGCCGGAACCGGCACAAGTCCTGGGAAAGAACCTGGCCTGCCACGTGTGCGGGCACGACAAGTTCTGGCGCCGCGAGGCCCAGTTGAATACGGCGGTGGCCACTTTCTTTAACCTCGACTGGACCAACCCCTCGGCCACCTGTCTGATCTGCGCCCGCTGCGGGTACATTCACTGGTTCCTACCGGAGTAGGGCGAGCGTAGGCGTTACCCGACAAGACCGCTTCTCCCTCCAACGCAAAGCTTATACGTCCTCGTAGTGGTCGGCGCCTTATGGTAAGGCAGCGACGCGGAGCTTCGGAGGGGTCAGACCAGTGTCACAAGAACCCTGCCCGGCGGTGTTATACCAGTGGAAGGGGCGAGGACGGTTGGGCGAAGGCAGGCCGGAAACGGTGAGGCGGACGCAGGAGTTCGAGGAGCTGTACCGCCGCTACTATTCCCAGGTAGTGCGCCACCTCACGTTCCTGGTGGGCGAGCGGGCGGCGGCCGAGGAACTCGCTCAGGAAGCTTTTCTCAAGCTCTACGCCACGCCCCCGCCGCGGGAAGAGAACCTCCTGGGCTGGCTCTACCTGGTGGGAGGTCGCCTGGCCCTGAATGCCTTGCGGGGCGAGAAACGGCGGCGCCGGCGCGAGGAGCAATGGGTAAGGCAACATTGCCCCGAGGTTGTCCCCCTGGAGGAGGCGGCCCTGCGCCGGGCCGCGGTTCAGCGGGTGCGGCGGATTCTGGAAGGCCTCAGGCCGCGCGAGCGCCTGGCCCTCCTCCTGCGCCATGCGGGCTTTACCTACCGCGAGATCGGCGAAGTACTGGGCGTAGAGCCGGGCTCGGTGGGCACCATTCTCGCCCGCGCCCAGAAGAGTTTTCTCGCCCGCTACCGCCAAGAGAAAGGAGGCGACGGGGATGATCTGTTTTGACGAGGGCCGGCTCCTGGCCTACCTGGACGGGCAGCTTTCCCCGCGGGAGAGCAGGGAAGTAGGCGCGCACCTTGCGGCCTGCCCGCGCTGCCGGGAGGTTCTGGCCGGCTTGGCCGCGGCCAGAGAACAGGTTGGCCGTCTCCTTTCTCCCTACCATTTGGCCGCCCTGAACCTGCCGGTGCCGCAACCGCCGGCTTGGCCAAAGTCGCCCCGTGCCGACGCCCCCAAAACCGGGAAAGGAGTTGTGTCCTGGATGCGCCGCCATTACCAGTGGATTGCCGCCGCGGCGGTAGTAGCCCTCTTTTTCGGCTACGCGCCCGCCCGCAGCCTGGCCTCGCAGTTCTTAAGCATCTTCCGGGTGGAAAGGGTCCAGCTTCTACACTTTGATCCGGCCGACGTGGCCGAATTGAACGAGGCCCTTCGCGCCGCAGGAGATCTGAGCGTCGACAATTTCGGCCGGGTCCAGACCCGGTCGCTGCCCGCCGGTCCCGAGTTGGGCGAAGGGCAACTGCCCGGAGCCCTGGGCGGCTATACCTTGCAGAAGACCGGCACCGACTCCGGCACGCTGGTTATGATCACGCCGGACGTGGAGGGCATCAACGCCTTCCTGGCCGGGCTGGGCAGCGGCGTCCTGATGCCGGCCGAGCTTGACGGCCGCACCTTCAAGCTCACCATGCCGCCCGCCCTGTATGCCTGTTACAGAGACGAGAAGACCGGCAAGGAGCTAAACCTCAGCCGCTCGCCGGCACCGACGCTGGAAGTGCCTCCGGGCGTAGACATGGCGGCGGTGCGCCAAGCGCTCCTGGCTCTGCCCATCCTGCCTCGCGATCTCAAGCGGGCTCTGGAAGGGATAGAGGACTGGACCCGCACCCTGCCGGTGCCTGATTTCGGCGGCCGCGCCGAGGAGATTGCCCTGGACGGGGCGCCCGGGATCTTCGTGCCGGGCCGGGAGAGGCCGGCCGACCGCAAGACCTCCGGGGAGATGCCGGAAGGAGAGTACTACGGCCCGACGATCATGCTCTGGTATCGCCACGGGATCTGGACGGTCCTGGCAGGCGACTCTGAGCTGAGCAAGGAAGAAGCCTTTGCCCTTGCCCGGCAACTGGAGGCGGCTTATGGTCGTTGAGACCCACGGTCTTACCAAGGTATATCCCGGCGGCGGCGGCTGCCGGGATATTACTCTTAGCGTGGGTGAGGGCGAGGTGTTCGGTCTTCTGGGGCCCAACGGCGCGGGCAAGAGCACTTTTGTCAAGGTCCTGGTGGGGCTCTTGTCGCCCACGTCGGGGCAGGCCTGCCTTTTCGGCCGGCCTCCGCGTGACCCGGCGGCCCGCCGGCAGATAGGTTTCCTCCCCGAGAATTTCCGCTACCCCGACTGGCTCACGGTAAGGGAACTCCTCGCCGTTCACGGGGGCCTCGCCGGCCTGGCACCGGCGGAAATCAAGGAGGCCGTTCCCAGGGTGCTGGAGCTGGTGCGCCTGTCCGGGTTGGAGCGGAAAAAGGTGGGCACCTTCAGCAAGGGCATGCAGCAGCGCCTGGGTCTGGCCGCGGCCCTCCTGGGCCGCCCCAGGTTGCTCTTCCTGGACGAGCCCACTTCGGCCCTGGACCCCGTCGGCCGTCAGGAGGTGCGCCGCCTTAGGACCTGAAAGAAGCCGGGGTCACCGTTTTCCTGAACAGCCATCTGCTGGGCGAGGTGGAGCGGGTCTGCAGCCGCGTGGGCATCCTGAAGGACGGCCGCCTGGTGGCCGCCGGCGAACTCCAGTCCCTGCTGCAAACCGCCCTGGAGGTCGAGATCGAGATCGACCGGGTGGACGAGGGCCTGCTGGCCGCCCTGCGCCCCCTGGTTCGGGATTTGCGCCGGGAGGGCACAAGTATCATCGCCCGAGTCGCAGAACGGGAGGACCTTCCCCGCCTGGCCCGGGCCGTGGTGGAGCGGGGTCTGGCCCTGTACGCCCTGCGGCCCCGCAGCAATTCGCTGGAGGACGTCTTTCTGGATCTGGTGGCCGGAGGCGAGGACCATGGCTAGACAGCTCTGCCTCCTCGCGCGCCTGGGCTTGCTGGAGATCCTGCACAAGCGCATTCTGGTGGCCGTCCTCCTCCTTACCCTCGCCTATCTCTTCCTTTTCGGCCTCGCGCTTCATTATCTTACCCAGGATCAGGGCCCCTTTGACCTTCTGGGATCCGTGCAGCTCTTCACCATGGCCCTTTATCTGGCCACCTTCCTTACCAGCCTCCTTTCCGTGCTGGTGAGCGTGGGCGCGATCGCCGGCGAAATCGAGGGCGGTACGGCCTACGCCCTCCTGGCCAGACCCGTATCCCGCATGACTGTTCTCCTGGGCAAGTATTGCGGATACGCCGCGTTCCTGGGCTTATATGCCGCCCTGTTCTTCCTCGGGTTGTGGGCCGTGGTGGCCTGGCAGGGCGGGGTGCTCCTGGCCGGCATCGGGGAGGCCCTGGCCTTGTTTATCCTCCAGCCCCTGGTGCTCTTGAGCCTGACCTTCCTGGCCAGCACCGCCTTTTCCGCCATGGGGGCCGGGGCGGTGGTTTTCCTCCTCTACGGGCTAAGCCTGGTCGCCGGCATGGTGGAGCAGGTAGGGGCGCTGCTGGCCCAGGCCGGCCAAAGCGGGGCGGCGGCGCTGGTTAATCTGGGGATTCTTGCCAGCCTTCTCCTGCCGGTTGATGCCCTCTACCGCCGGGCCGCCTTCAGCCTCCTGGAGAACACGGAAAACCTGTGGCAGGGCCTGGGAGCCATGGGGCCTTTTGGCGTCGCCTCGGTTCCCAGCGTCTGGATGGTCGTCTACGCCGGCGGCTACCTGGCCGTGACCCTGTACCTGGCGGTGCGGCGTTTTCAGGCTCGGGACATTTAGTCGATTCGGGGCGACCACCTGGAACGCACTGGCACCGAGTCGGCGTCTTAATACGGGGAAGCCGGGAAGGGATGGCCCCCGGCGTGGCGAAATATAGACCGCCGGTATCGGAATGGGGTGGGGCCCCGCCCGGCGGGCACAAAATCTTTTGGGAGGCAGGGGAAGCGATGGTGTCTGGAATGGCCCGGGGGAAAGGAGGCTTCCGGGTGCGCGGCCGCGATGCCCGGAGCGGAGTCGTCGCCATACTGCTGGTGCTGCTCCTGCTGGGCCCGGTGGCCGGGCCGGCCTGGGGCCAGGAAGCTACGGTCGCTGAAGGGGTTGGGTTGGCGGTACAGGTGGGCTGGGACGGCAAGGCCATGCCCGGCCAAACCACGCCCGCGGTGGTTACCCTGGAGAACAGGACCTCCCGGGATCTGGCGGGAGTAGCGGAAGTGGTGAGCTACTATAAAGAAGTGCCGCCGCCCCCGCCGGGCTCGCCCCCGGGCACCAAGCCCGGGCCGGCCCGCTACCGGCCCGCGTCGGTCTACGGGGAGCGGGTGAGCCTCCCGGCCGGAAGCCGGAAGGAGGTCGTCCTCTGGTTCCGGCTGGAGTCCCCGGACAAAATGCTCTTCCGCTTTCGCTCGGGCGAGGAGGTTCTGGCCGGCCATGAAACCTCGCTCCCCGGGGCCGGCCTGCTGAGCGGCGGGCCGCTCCCCCAGGCGGTGGGGGTCCTGGGACCGATCCCCCCGGCCCTGGAAAAGACGCGTATCTTGGCGCCCGACGGGGTGCCCCGGGTGCCCCTGATCATTCCGCTCACCGCCGGGCTTTTCCCGGAGGCCGGGGAAGATCTGGACGCCTTCCGCACCATCCTGGTGGCCGGCGGTGAGGCCGCAAACCTGAGCCGGCGGCAGCGCCAGGCCCTGGCGGAGTGGGTGGAGCAGGGCGGCCACCTGGTCCTGGCCGGGGGCCTGGCCCTGGCCGCATCCCTGGAGGCCTTGCCGGAAGGAACGGCGGAGGTCGAGGGCCAGGGCCTCGTGACCCGCCGCGACTGGCAGGCCGCGGCCGCCTGGCTGGGCGTGGCCCCACCGCCGCCGGGGGCGGCCGTGGTGGCGCGGCTGGCCGGGGCGGGCAGCGACTGGGGCCCTAACCCGGCCCCCCTGGCGCGAAAGATCAAATTAGGACTGGGTGAAGTCACAGTCCTGGCCTTTGACCCCAACGGCCCGCCCTGGGACGCCGGTGATCTGGGCCAGGCCCTGTGGAAGCGGCTGCTGGTCCCCGCCTCCGATCCTTCCCAGGTCTGGGGGCCGCCGCCGGGCGCCTTCCTGCCGGCCAACCTGGCGGGGTACACCGGGCACTTGCCGGAGGACGCCTTTCCGGACTGGCGGGTAGCCGGGGTTTACCTCCTGGTTTTCCTGGCCCTGGCCGGGCCGGCCACGTATTTCCTCCTGCGCCGGCGCCGGCGGCCGGAGTATGCCTGGATCGCGGTTCCGGCCCTGGCCGTGGCCTTTGCCGGAGCCGTCTACCTGTACATGCTGCAGGCCGGCCGGAATGTGCTGATCAACGCCGTGCAGACCGTGCAAGTGGGCCCCGGCGCCCGGCCGCAGGTCTACACCGGCTTGGGCTTTTTTGCCCCTACGCAGCCCCGGTTCACCGCCGTTCTGGCCGACCCCGGCCACCCGGTGCAGGTGCAGTTGGGCGGCTATGACGGGGCGCTGCCCGGGAGCCAGGAGCAGAACCCGCCCTACAGCCTCATCCGGGGCGGCGATCTGGAAATCACCTTTAGCCGGGCCTCCCAGTGGGCCATGCGCAGCCTGGCCTTTCGCCAGGAGGCCGGGCCGGAACTGGCCGGACTTACGGCCGAACTGCGGGCGGAAGGGGCGCGGGTTAAAGCCCGGGTAGTAAACGGCAGCCGCCTGCACCTGGATCACGTCACCCTGCTCTTCGGCCGGGACTACGCCGTCCTGGGCGAACTGGCGCCGGGAGAAGAAGGTGCGGTGGAGCTGGAGATCACTCCGCCGCCCAACCCCAACCAGCCCAGCTACGGACCGCCGTACCCGGAAAGCTGGCGGATTTTTCTTTGGCCCGGCGGGACCGCCGCGGCGCCGGCCGGGGCGGCTTCGGCTGCCCGGATGGGGGCCGGGCAGACCCAGCAGGCGCAACCGGGAGCCATACCTGCGGCGTCCCCGCCCGACTCCTACCAGGGCCCGTCCCGGCCTCTCACCGTGGAAGAGCACCGCCGGGCCACCATGCTCGACAACTGGAGGAACCAGCAGCAGCGGGGCCCCATGATGGAAATGATGGGCTGGCCTCTGGCCGTGGTGGCCTGGAGCCGGGACCCGGCGGCCCCGGTGGGCGTGAAGGGCCTGCGCGCCGACCCCCACTACCTTACCATGGTGGTGCTGCGGCCGCAATTGGTCCCTTCCTCCGGCCCCTTTAACCTGCCGGAGGGCCTGGTGAGTCCAGAAGTGGTGCAGGCCTACGTCAAGAGCATGTTCGGTTGGAATAACCTCCAGGGCCTGGACGGCGGCTCCGTCACCTTTGCCTTCCGGCCCCAGTTGGCGGCGGGAGCCGAGGTAGAGGAAATAACCGTGCACCTGCCCTATTACCCGAAGCAGGCGCCGCCCGGAGTCCCCCAAGGGTCGAGCTGGCCGCCGTCGTCCAACCCGGCGCCGGTGGAGCCGGGGGCGCTGGAGATCTATAATCCGGTTAGCGGGGCGTGGGAACAGCTGGCCGGCCGGGAACGCTTTACCCTGCCCGGTAGCTACGCCACGGCCGGGGGCGAGGTGCAGTTGCGGGTGAACGGCTTTGAGGAGAACAGCGGCCGCCAGTTCTACTTCCTGCCGCCGCGGGTCGGCTACCGGGGGGTGGTAAAGTAATGATCACCACGCGGGGACTGGTGAAGCGCTACGGCCGGGTGCAGGCCCTGCGGGGCCTGGACCTGGAAGTTCCTCCCCGGTCGGTCTACGGCCTGATCGGCCAGAACGGCGCCGGCAAGACCACCACCCTGCGCATCCTGGCCGGGCTGCTTCTGCCCGAGGCCGGGACGGCCGAGGTGGCCGGCTGGGACGTGGTGCGCCACCCCCGGGAGCTGCGCCGGGCGGTGGGCTACATGCCGGACTTCTTCGGCGTATATAACGACCTGCGGGTGGGGGAGTACCTGGAGTTTTACGCCGCCGCCTACGGCCTGCGCGGCCCGGCCGTGGCCCGGCTGCGGGACGAGCTGCTGGAGCTGGTGGATCTGGCGGTCAAGAAGGAAGAATTCGTGGACACCCTCTCCCGGGGCATGCAGCAGCGCCTGTGCCTGGCCCGGGCCCTGATCCACGACCCGGAGGTGCTGCTCTTGGACGAGCCTGCCAGCGGCCTGGACCCCCTGGCCCGGGTGGAGATGCGCGAGATCCTCAAGGAACTCTGCCGCCTGGGCAAGACCATTGTCATCAGCAGCCACATCCTCTCGGAGCTGGCCGACCTCTGCACCCACATCGGCATGGTGGTGGACGGCCGGGTGGTGCGCCAGGGGACCCTGGCGGAGATGCTGGCCGGGGCCCAGGTGCGGAACATCATTTTGCGCTGTCACGGGCCGGCGGCGCCGGCGCAAAAAGTTTTGGCCGGGTGGCCGGGAGCGGAGATAATCCGGGCCGGCGAGGAGCAGGTGGAGTTCCGCCTGAGCGGCGGGCCGGAGGAAGTGGCCGCCCTGCTGGCAGAGATTGTGGCCGCCGGGGTCCGGGTGGTGCATTTCGCCGAGACGGAGAGCAGCCTGGAGGATACCTTTGTTCGACTGGTGCGGGAGGCGAGGGCATGAAAAACCTGTGGCGGCGCTGGCCGGCCGGGTGGCGGTCCTTCGGCCGGGGCCTGGTTAACGGCGTCTCACCGATGGTGGGCAAGGAGATGCGGGGCCGCACCCGGGGCTGGCGCCCGGCGTTCTTGCTAACGGTTTACCTGGGGGTACTGGCCGCCGGGATCACCGGCTACCTGTGGCTTACTCTGGACCATGCCGGCTTTGTCTATCCCCAGGTGGGGCTCAACCTCTACAGCTTCTTCGTGCTGGGCCTGGTGACGCTGCTGGCCTTCATCGCCCCGGCCACCTCGGCCTCGGCCATCAGCGGGGAAAAGGAGCGGCGGACCTACGACCTCCTGCTGGTCACCAATGCCTCGCCGACCGGCATTGTCCTGGGCAAGTGGCTGGCCTCGACGATTTATTTCGTTTACCTGGCGGTAGCCGCCCTGCCGGTTATGGCCCTGGTCTTCCTCTACGGCGGCGTGCCCCTGGCGAACCTAGGCCTGGCCCTGCTGGTGGCCCTGCTCACCGCCCTGGGCTACGGCGCCCTGGGCCTGGCCCTTTCGGCCATGCTCCGGCGTACCCAGGCCGCCACCATCAGCGCCGTGGTGGCGGTCTTCTTCCTCCTGTTCGTTACCCTGGTTATGGCTGTTATCGCCGCCTCTACCGCTCAGGCCCGGGTGGGGGCGGTTTCGCCCCTGGAGCCCTACCGTTCTTTGGGCGCACCCTGGTACGTCTACCTTAGCCCTCTGACTGCCTTGGGCGGCGTGCTGCCCGCCGGAGGCTTGGGGGAGGTGGGCGGCGTTCCCCTGTTGGGCTCGCTTCTGAACGAACTCCTGCGGCAAATCCAGGGCGGGGCCTATGCGGTGGAGTACGCTTACAAGATAGGGTATGCTTACGGCTATCCGGGCCCGTATCCCGCGGTTCCCGGGGCGCCGCAGATTGCCGGCCTGGCCGCCTGGCCTCCCTGGGCCAGATTTGCTTTGTCCCAGGCGGCCCTTACCGCCCTCTGCCTGGCCGTGGCCGTGCTGGGCATCACGCCGGTTAAGCCCTGGACGGCCTGGCGGGTCAGGCGCAGGGCGCTGGTTAGAAGCAAACAGGCCCCAGGGTAGAGAAAACGGTGAGGAAGGGGTACCCCGTGAGGCATAACCTCCCAACGAAGGCAGGAAATTGCAGGGGCGGGAGCAAACCCAGGCCTAAGCCCTCTATCTCCTCGCCGCGCCGGCGCCGTCCCCAGGGGTGGCCGGAGACCCGCCTGGCCGCGGCTCTGGGACCCCTGACGCGCCGGGTAAAGGCCCGTTTTGCCCTGGAAACCGTGCGCTTGAGCCTCTTCTGGGGCCTGGCCGCAGCGGGGGCCCTGCTGGTTTTCCTCTATCTTGCCGCCCTGTCTGATCCGGTGGCCTGGGCCGGCCTGGCCGGTCTGGTAGCGGCGGGGCTGGTAACCGGCTGGCGTATCGGCAGGCGGCCGGATGCCCTGGATGTGGTTCGGATTGCCGACGGCCTGGGGGCGGGCGGCCGGGCCGTTACCGCCTTCCGCCTTCTGAACCGGCCCTTCCGCGATCCCTGGGCCGAAGTAGCGGTGGCCGAGGGCCTGGAAGCCTGCGCGGCCCTGGAGCCGGAGAATTCCTATCCGGTGTTGCCTTCCTGGCGTCCCTGGTGCTCGGTGGTCGTGCTGGGGACCGTCCTTATCCTGCTGGCCTTTCTACCCAACCCGCTTTCCTCCGCCTGGCTGGGGCGCCGCGAGGCCCGGGAAGCCCTGGCCGAGGCCGCGCGCCGGGCAGGGGCGGTAGTCGCGCAGGCAGAGAAGCTCCGGGTGGGAGAAAAGGAATTGCTGACCCCCGTAGAAAAGGAAGAACTGCGCTCCCTGGTGGAAGAGCTGCGCCGGTCCGCGACCCGGGAGGAAGCGGCAGCCGCGCTCAAAGCCGCGGCCGCGATTCTGGAGGAAGCCAGCACGCGAGCCGGGCCTCGAGCCGGGGAGGACCTGCCGTACCTGGCGGCGGCCCTGCGAGATATACCGGGTGAGGGCTGGCGGGAACTGGGAGAGGCCCTGAGCCGGGGCGACGCCCGGCGCCTGGAGGAAGCGGCGCAGGCTCTGGCCGACGGCCTCCAGACAGGCGGTAAAGAAGCCCGGGAGGAGGCGGCCATGGCCCTGTTGCGGCAGGCCGAGGCGACAGGGGACCTCGGCCTGCGGCGCGCCTTGCGAGAGGCGGCCCGGAGTTTGATGCCTACCGGTGCTCCCGGAGCCGAAGAGGGGGCGGCCGGGCAGGCCATGGAGGTTCTTTCCGCCTCTCTCTCCTCCCTGGCCGTGCAGGCGAAAGCCACCGACGTGCTGGCCCGGGGAGCGGCTACCCTGGGGGCCATGGCCCGGGCCCTGTCCGGAGGGGGGAACGCCATGGCCGTGGCCGCGGCCGCCGGGGCCGCCGGCAATCCTGCAGGCATGGCGGGAGCGGGGGGCAGCCCGGCGGCTGCCGGCGCTACTGCCGGCGGGAATCCCGGCGGGCAGGGTAACGGCGCCGGCCAGGGAAGCACCGGCGGTTCCGGAAGCGGCGGCGCCGCAGGCGGTGCGGCCGGCAGCGGTACCGCGGGCAATACCGGGAGCAGTGGCGGTTCCGGGTCCGGCGGCGGGAACGGTGAGGGCAGCGCCGGCGGTAGCGGCGAGGGGGACGGGGGCGGAAAGGGTACGGGCGGCCCGGGCAGCGGCGGCCACGGGGCCGGTACCGGCGGCGGCGGTCTCCAGATGGTCTATGCCCCTTCCCTGCTCGGCGGTACCGGCGAGCAGGTGCGGGTTTCCGGCGAGATCAGAGAAGGAGAGGCCGGGAGCGAGGTGACCCTGGAGGACTCCCCGCTAACCCTAGGCGAGGTTCGCCCCTATACCGAGGTCTATCCCCGTTACCGCCGGGAGGCCCAGGAGTCCCTGGTGCAGGCCCCTCTGCCGCCGGCCCTGGAAGACCTGGTGTGGAAGTATTTTACCTCCCTGGAGCCGGGCCAACCGGAGGGTGCGCCTTGACCGTCCGCTTTATTCAGGGTATTACCTGCCGGCGGCATCCGGGGTGGTTTCCCCATGCGGCGTTCCGGTTACAAGGCAACCTGGGGACGCGCCGGATAAGGAGGGCCTGACTGCGTGAGCGATAACCATTCTGTGGTAGCCGGCAGCGCCGGGGAGGTAAAGGAGGCCCTGGCCGCGGTTTCCGCCCGCCTGGACCAGGTGGAGCAAGCCATCGGGCGGGTCATCGTGGGCCAGGAAGAGGTGGTGCACCAGGTAATCCTGGCCCTGCTGGCCGGCGGGCACGTACTCCTGGAAGGGGTGCCGGGGCTGGGCAAGACGGCCCTGGTGCGCACGGTGGCCGGGGTGACCGGCCTCACCTTTCGCCGGCTGCAGTTCACCCCGGACCTGATGCCCGCGGACATCACCGGAACCGAGGTGTATGAAGAGCGGGGCGGGCAGGGGGGCTTTCGCTTCTCCCCGGGCCCCATCTTCGCCCACCTGGTGCTGGCCGACGAGATCAACCGGGCCACGCCCAAGACCCAGAGCGCCCTGCTGGAAGCCATGCAGGAGCGTACCGTTACCGTGGCCGGGACCACCTACCCCCTGCCGGAGCCGTTTTTCGTCCTGGCCACCCAGAACCCCCTGGAAATGGAGGGTACCTATCCCCTGCCGGAGGCCCAACTGGACCGGTTCCTTTTCAAGATCCACGTGCCCTTCCCCTCGGCCGACGAGTTGGCCCTCATTGCGGACCGCACCACCGGCGCCGAGGTCCCGGAACCGGAGACGGTGGTTAAGCCAGGGGAAATCCGGTACTGGCAGGAACTGGTGCGCCGGGTAATCGTAGTGGAGGACGTGATGGATTACGCCGTGCGCCTGGTGCTGGCCACCCACCCGGACCGGCCCGAGGCCCCGGAGCGGGTCAGGCACCTGGTGCGCTACGGTGCCAGCCCGCGCGGCCTGCAGGCCCTGATCCTGGGGGCCAGGGCCGAAGCCCTGCGGGCCGGCCGCTCCCAGGCCGGCTACGACGACGTCCGCCGGGTGGCCCTGCCGGCCTTACGCCACCGCCTGTTCCTGGGCTACGAGGCGGCCGCCGCCGGGGTTACCGGGGACGAACTTATCGCCGAGGTTCTGGCGGTCACGGCGCCATGAATCTTGAGTTATCGCCGCCCTTGCTGGTCCCGGCGAGTACCTTTAGAGCTCGGCCGGGGGCCGGACTTAGGCGCGGGCGCCAGGCCATACACCCCATAGGCCCTGAGAGGTGGTCGTTTTGCCCATCCCGGTAACGGCTATGAACTGGCCCGACCCTGCCCTCCTGGCCCGGCTGGAGAACTACCGGCTGGTCCACCGGCGCCCGGTTTTCGGCCAGGCCAGCGGCAGGTGGCGCTCGCGCCTCAAGGGAGGGGGGGTGGAGTTCGCCGACTACCGGGAATACACGCCGGGCGACGAGCCCCGCCGCATAGACTGGAAGGCCTATGCCCGCCTGCGGCGGCTGTACGTGCGGGAGTTCCTCGACGACCGGCGGGATACCAGCCTGCTGGTGCTGGACCTAAGCGCCTCCATGGATTGGGGCGAGGTGGCCCATAAGGGTCGATACGCCTTGGGCTTGGCCCTGGGGCTGGGCGTTTGCGCCCAGGCCGGCCACGGCTCCGTGGCGGCGGTGATCACCCCCCCATCCGGAAGCCGGGCCGGGGCGTTCTTCCCGCCCGCCGGCGGCCGCCAGGGCCTAGCCCGGTTGCGGCGCTTCCTGGAGCAATGCCGCCCGGGAGGCAGGGCAGACCCGGCCGGGGCCCTGGAGGCGGTGGGTCCCACTCGGGCCAGGATACACAGCCTTTACCTCATATCTGACCTTTGGGACCTGTCAGGGCTGGAGGATTTCCTGCGGCGGGCCGCGGCCTGGGCCCGGGAAGTTACCGTGCTCCACGTCCTGGCTCCCGGGGAAAGGGAGCCCCAGGGGGAAGGAGAGTGGACCCTGGTGGACGCGGAAACCGGGGAAAAGATGCAGGTATCGCTGACACCGGCTGCTCTGGCTGCCTATCGGCAGCGTCTGACGGAGCACCTGGGGGAGGTGCGCGCCTGCTGCGGCCGGTGGGGCGCGCGGTACGTGGAGCTGGACAGCGGCACGAGCCTGGAGGACACCATGCTGTCCGTCCTGCCCCGGGCGGGGGTAATCAGGCCGGGCACCTAGAATATCGTCTGGCACTAGGCTCGGCCTTGGGCGGCACCGGGTCTCCCCTGAGACGCCCATGCCACCCAGGTGGCACCACCAGAGGATGAGAATAGCACTACTCGGCCTATTTTCAGGGCAGTACATTGGCACCTCGCCGGGTACCGACCTTGGCGAGGGCGAGCCCGGAGGCGGGCCGGAGGCCACGGACGGCGCCTCCGCCGGAAGTCCGCCGGAGCGCGAGGCGTGCGTGTTACGCCGGTCCACCGGCTCGCAGTCGCGGGAGCAATCCCGTGCCCGCCCCAGAAAACGGAAAGAGAAGCGAAGCAAAAGCAGAGGCGTATAGGGAAATTCCAGCGAAAGGTCAAATATCTGACCTCTGACCTCCTGCCTCCGACCTCCATTTTAGGCAGGTGAGGGGTTCTGGACTTACTGTATCCCCAGGCCCTGTGGCTGGGCCTAAGCGTTCCGGCCATTCTGGCCATGTACTTCCTCCGGCCCCGGCGCCGGGAGCGGGTGGTGCCCAGCACCCTTCTCTGGCGTCCGGCCCAGGTGAACCTTTCCGCCAGCCGCCCATGGCAGAGGCTGGAAAAGCAGTGGCTGCTCTGGCTGCAACTCGCGGCCGCCGCCCTCCTGGCCCTGGGAGCTGCCGGGCCGGTAGCCTATCTGGGCCGGCCCTCGCCCAGCCTGATCGTCCTCCTGGACGCCTCGGCCAGCATGCAGGCCACGGACGTAGCCCCCGGCCGCTTCGAGCGGGCCAAAGACGAGGTGCTTTCCCTGGCCCGGGGTCTGGACCGGGGGGCCACCCTGACCCTGATCACCTTTGCCCGGCAGCCGCAGGTGGTGGTGCAGCAGGCCGGGGATCTGGGAAAGGTGGAGCAGGCCCTGCGCGAACTTAAACCCACACCCTTCCGGGGAAATGTCGCCCCTGCCTTTTCCCTGGCCCGCGCCCTGGCCGAGGGCCAGGGCCAAGCCCGCCTGGTGCTGGTGGGCGACGGCGGCTACGCCGCGGAAATTCCCGGCGAGGTCGAGTTCATCCCGGTCGGGGGCCAGGGGGGCAACGTGGCCCTGGCGGGCATCACCCTGCGGCCGGTGGGGAACAAACTCGCCGTGCAGGTGGCGGTGGTGAACCACGGGCCGGCGCGGGCGGAAGGCAGGGTGGAGCCGGAGGCCGGGCCGCAGCCCCTCCCGCCACAGACCTGGCGCCTGGAACCGGGGGAGAGCACCCACCTGCTCTGGCCGGAGGTGGCGCCCGCGCCCTGGGTGACCGCCCGCCTGGTGGTGGAGACCCCTGGGGCCAATGCCCTGGCCCTGGATGATGTGGCCTGGGCCGTGCCGGAAGAGACCAGGGAGGCCAGGGTCCTGCTGGTCGGCCGGGGCAATCTTTTCCTGGAGCGGGCCCTGGAGCTGGCCCCCGGCCTGGCGGTCTACCGGGTGTCCCCGGCGCAGTACCCATCCCTCTTAAGGAGTCCCTACGGCTACGAGCTGACCGTCATTGACGGCCCGGCCGGTCCCCTGCCACCCGGAGCCGTCCTGCTGGTAAACCCGCCGGCGGGCGAAATTATGCCGGGGCTCAGGGTGGGGGAAGAGTTCCGGCCGGCGTCCCTCCAGGCAGAAGCTACCCCTGTAATGCAGCACGTGGACCTGATGCGGGTACAGGTGGCGACCGCGAAGGAACTGCAGGTGGACAGTACGTGGACGGTGGATATCACCGCCGGCGGCAAGGTCCTGGCCGCCCACGGTCTGGTCGGCGGCCGGCCGGTAGCGGTGCTGGGATTCGACCTGGCCCTGTCCGACCTGCCCCTGCGGCCCGCCTTCCCGGTTCTGGTGCACAACCTAATAAGCTGGCTCCGGCCCCCCGACCTGGGCCTGCCGGCGGCGGTGGCGCCGGGAGAAGAGGTGACGGTTGTCCCCCTGCCCCAGGCCGAAACCGTGGCCGTGCGGCAGGAGGCACCGCAACGGGAACCGGCCGGGGCCGGGCAGGTGTTAGCTCCTCCCTTCCCGCCCGTCCCTTGGGTGGCCGGCGAACCCGGGATATACCGGGTGGAGCAGAAGCTGACAGGGCCGGGCGAGGGGGAAACGCGCGCTTCCCGGCTGGTGGCGGTCAACGGCTACGACCCGCAGGAGGCAGACCTGGCCGTGCGGCCTCCCCCGGAAACCGGGGGAGAAGGGAAGACTGCCGGGGCTACTTCTCGGGGGCCCGGGCCGCGTTCCTGGCCTCTGGCCGTTCCCCTGGCGGCCGCCGTCCTGGCCCTCAGCCTGGTGGAATGGGGGGTGGCCGGCCGTGGGCGTTAGCTTTAACCATCCCTGGTGGTGGCTGGCCTGGCCCCTGGTGGCCCTGGCCGTATATCACCTGCGGCAGCCCTGGCTGGCAGCCGCCCGCCGGGCCGGGCCGGAAAGCCTGCGGCGGGAAAGGTGGCGCCTGGGGTTACGCCTGCTCCTGGTCACCTTGCTTCTGGCCGTCTTGAGCGGACCGCACCTGGTAACCACCGTGGACCGCCAGGCGGTGATTTTTGCCCTGGATGCCTCGGCCAGCGTCGGCTCCGAGCGCAGTTCGGCGGAGGAATGGGTCCGGCAGGCCCTGGAAACCAAGCCCAGGGATGCCCTGGCCGGGGTGGTGGCCTTCGGCCGTCAGGCCCTGGTGGAAGAACCGGTGGGAACCGGGCCTTCCTTCCGCCGGGTCCAGACCGATCCCGGCGCCGCCGCCACCTCCCTGGGCGAGGCCATGGAGCTCGCCCGGGCCCTCCTGCCCCTCGAGGCGCGCCGGCGGGTGATTCTCCTCACCGACGGGCGGGATACGGGAGGCGACGCCCCTCAGGTGGCCCGGGAACTGAACCGGCAGGGCATCAGAGTGGACGTGGTGCCGGTAGGCCGCGAGGGCCGGGATGACATCCGCCTGGAAGCCTTTACCCTCCCGGCCCGAGCCCGTACCGGGGAAACCACTACGGTACAGGTGTGCCTTTCCTCCCGGCAGGCCGGCAGCGTCACCCTCTATCTCTCGCGGGACGGCGAGCCGGTCGGCTCCTGGGAGGTGCGCCTGGAGCCCGGGGAAAACAATCTTGCCTTCCCAGTGGCCGTCGGTCCGGCGGGGCTGCGCCGTTACCGGGTTTCCCTGGCCGCGCCTCCCGGGCAGGATGCCTTCGCTGCCAATAACGAACTGGGGGCCGTGCAGCAGGTAGTCGGCCCGCCCCGGGTGCTGGTGGTGGCCCCGAACCCGGGTGAGGCCAGACCGCTGGTAGCGGCCCTGGAGGCTACCGGAGAAGTGGAAATCCAGGTGGTGGGGGCGGACGGCGTTCCGCAGGACGCGCTGGGGCTGGCGGGGTACCAGGCCGTGTTCCTGGTCAACGTGCCCGCCTACGCCCTGGGCGAGAGAACCATGGCGGCGATAGAAACTTACGTCCGGGACGGCGGCGGGGGCCTGGTGATGGTGGGCGGCCCCGATTCCTTCGGCCCCGGCGGCTACGCCGGTACGCCGGTGGAGCGCGCCCTGCCGGTCCAGATGCAGATTTCCGGCCGGGGCGAGATGCCGTCCCTGGGCCTGATGCTGGTCATTGACAAATCAGGCAGCATGGCCGAGGTGGCCGGGGGCGGGGAGAAGATCGGCCTGGCCAAGGAGGCCGCGGCCCGGGCGGTGGAAATGCTGACCGACCGGGACCAGGCCGGGGTGCTGGCCTTTGACAGCCAGCCCTGGTGGCTGGTGCCTCTGGCGCCGGTAACGGAGAAGGCAAGCCTCAAGGAACAGATAGGCCGGCTCTACGCCGACGGGGGCACGGAGATCTACCCGGCCCTGGCCGGAGCTTTCGAAGCCCTGCGCCGGGCCAAGGTGCAGGTTAAGCACGTCATCCTTCTGACGGACGGGATCTCCGCCAGCGGCGGCCCTTATCTGGACCTGATGGCGGCGATGAGGGCGGACGGCATCACCCTGTCCACGGTGGCCGTGGGCGCGGGAGCCGATGCCGGGATGCTCCAGGCCCTGGCCGAACTGGGCCGCGGCCGCTTCTACGCCACCGCCGACGCGGCCAGCATTCCCTCCATCTTCACTAAGGAGACGGTAATGGCCACCCGGGCCTACGCCGTCAACGAGGAATTCTACCCGCGGGTGGCGGCCGCGAGCGAGCTCGTCCAGGGGCTCGGGGAGGTGCCGCCCCTGGAGGGATACATCACCGTTTCTCCCAAGGATTTGGCCCGGACGGTGCTGGTTTCCCACCGGGGCGACCCGGTGCTGGCCGCCTGGCAGTACGGCCTGGGCCGGGCCGTGGCCTGGACCCCGGACGCCGGCGGCCGCTGGAGCACCACTTGGGCCAACAGTCAGGCCTTCCCCCGGCTGTGGGGCCGGGTTCTGTCCTGGATCCTGCCGGCGGTGGACGCGAGTCCCCTCCGGGTGCAGGCCGAAGTGACCGAGGCCGCCTCCGGCGAGGCGGCCCTGCGGATCGAGGTGGACGATCCCGGCCGCTGGCAGGAGGTGCGGCGCCTGGAGGCGGTGGTAACCGGGCCGGAAGGTAGCAGCCGTAGAATCCACCTGGCTCCGGCCGGTCCCGGCCGGTACGCGGCGCTGGTGGAGGTGCAGCCGGGGGCCTATACCGTGACCGTGACCGGCGCGCAGGAGCCGGGGGTGCTGGCCCAGACCGGGGTGGTGGTGTCCTATCCGGAGGAGTACCGCCGGACGGGTCCGGACCCGGATGCCCTGGCGGCGCTGGCCCGGGCCGGGGGTGGGGAAATCCTCACCGACCCGGCGGCGGCCTTTGCCCCCAATCTGGCACCGGTCCGGGCGCGGCGCGACCTTTCCCTCCTGCTGCTGGCCCTGGCCTGCCTGGTCTGGGTCCTGGACGTAGCCGGCCGCCGCCTGACGCTGGGCCGGGAGGAACTGGAGCTGGCCCGGCGGGCGGTCGGCCGGGCTTGCGGTACCCTCTTTGCCCGGCGGGTCGGGTCGAGGGAAACCGGCCCGGTCCCGGCCTGGACGCGGCAGCCCCGGCTGGCGGTGGAGCGAATGCGGTCCCGGGTGCGCGCCCAGGGCCAGGGCCCCGCCGCTGCGGGAAAGCCTTCTCTGGCCGGCGACCTCCCCGCGAGGGAGCGGCCCCGGCCCGCGGCTCCGTCCAAACCCGCCACCGGGCCGTCTGGCCGAACCGGGGCGGGGACCGGTGCCGCCGAAGATGCTCCCGGCCATGCCGTCTCGGCGGTGCTGGCCCGGCGGAGGCGGGATAAAGCCTAAATACGAATACCGGCAATCCCGGCCGATGCCGCCCGACAGCGTCTCGGACATGCGGCCAGGACGGCCGAGGACAGGGGCTTTCGGTTGCAGAGGCCCGGGTGCGGGTGTATAATGGTGCTGAACCTAAGGAGACGGGGGGTATTGGCTAAGCTTTGGCTGCTCAAGCCACGCGGCGCTTAACGGTGGGGAGTAACGGGGAAGCGGTGTTGCTTTTCGGCAGCCAGGACGCCAACCTGCGCTACCTGGCGGAGCGGTGCCCGGCCAAGATCGTGGCCCGGGGCAACGAGGTGACCATTACCGGGGAACCCGAAGCGGTGGCCCGCACCGAGCGGGTGCTGCAGCACCTGTCGGCCCTGGCCCGGCAGGGGACGATCATCAATCCGGCCACCATCGATTCCGCGCTGACCGTCGCTGAAGAGCTCGAGGCGCCGGAGGAGTTGGCAGAAATTTTGGGCCAACCGGTGTACGTTACCGCCCGGGGCAGGGCGGTGCGGCCCAAGACCCTGGGCCAGTATCGCTACCTGGAGGCCATCAGGTCCCACGACGTGGTATTTGCCATCGGCCCGGCCGGAACGGGCAAGACCTACCTGGCGGTGACCATGGCGGTGGCGGCGCTGCGGGACCGCCGGGTGGAGCGGATAGTCCTGGCCCGGCCGGCGGTAGAGGCGGGAGAGAAGCTGGGTTTCCTGCCCGGGGACCTACAGGAAAAGGTAAACCCTTACCTGCGCCCCCTCTACGACGCCCTCTTCGACCTCCTGAGCCCGGACACCGCCCAGAGATATATGGAACGCAACCTCATAGAGATAGCCCCTCTGGCCTACATGCGGGGCCGTACGCTGGACGACGCCTTTATCATCCTGGACGAGGCGCAGAATACTACCGGCGAACAGATGAAGATGTTCCTCACCCGTCTGGGCGTGGGATCGAAGGCGGTCATCACCGGCGACATCACCCAGATCGATCTGCCCCCGGGACGTCCTTCCGGGCTGGTAGAAGCCCAGGACATCCTGCGGGAGGTGGAGGGCATCGCCTTCGTCTACCTCACGGCGGCGGACGTGGTGCGGCACCGCCTGGTACAGAAGATCATCGACGCCTACGCGCAGCGCTCCCCGAGCTAGGGAGGGGAAAGACTTGATTAAGTGGCTCGGCAACGGGCCCAAATACCTGCGGACGGCCTGGCAGCGCCTGTCCGCCAGCCTTACGGTCAGATGTCTTATTTGGGGTCTGGTCTTTTTTGTCATTTCCTCCCTGCTGGTGGGCTGGCACACTCTGCCGCCGGACCAGAGCCTGGAAGTGGGCCAGCCCAGCCCCCAGGACTTCTTGGCCCGCCAGACCCTGACCTACGAGAGCCAGGTGCTGACCGCCCAGGCCCGGGAGGAGGCGGCCCGCCAGGTTGCGCCCCTGTACCGGCTTGACACCCAGGCTCTCCGGATCATGGAACAGGACCTGGACCAGATGCTGGACGAAATCGAGCGGGCCCAAGGGTCGGAGCAGGGAACGCTCCGGGTGCAGCAGCTCCTGGCCGACCAGCTTACCGCGGCAGAGGCCCGGGCGGCACTGAGGGCTTCGGAGGCGGACCGCCGGGCTCTGGGAGAGAAGCTCAAGGAACTCCTGCGCCTGACCCTGGGTCTCGGGGTTAACGAGCAGGGGCTCAACGCCATTCGCTCGGTGCTCGTGCAGCAGGCCGGAGAACTGGAGGTGGCGCCGGAGCTGAAACCCCTGGCCCGGGCCCTCCTGGCGCGGCTGGAACTGCGCCCCACCCTGGCCTACGACCTGGAGGGTACCCGGCTCAGGATAGAGGAGGCCCAGGCCCGGGTGGTCCCGGTCAAGGTGACGGTCCGGTCGGGCGAGAAGATCGTGGGCAAGGGAGAGCTGGTAACCGAGCGACAAATTGAAGCCCTGCAGCATCTCGGTCTCTTGCGATCACCTTCTGCCTTCTCTTCCTTCTTCGGCATACTGCTGCTGGTAGGGGTGCTGTACGTCTTGCTGGCCCTCTACCTTTGGGCGTACCAGCGGGAGATCTTCCGCCATGAGGCGCGTCTGGTTCTGCTGGGAATCCTGCTGGTCATGGGCGTGGGCCTGGGCCGGGGCATTATGGCCATCGACCTGGGAGGCGATCCCCAGACCGCGTCCCTGGTGGGATACATGATCCCCACTGCCGCCAGCTCCATGCTCATTGCCCTGCTGCTCGACAGCTGGCTGGCCGTGTTCTGCACCCTCATGCTGAGCCTTATGGTGGGGCTCTTGAACGGCGCCAGCCTGGCTCCGGCGGCCGTGGCGGTGGTGGGGGGCCTTACCGGCATTTACGCCGTTGCCCACCTCAGCCAGCGCACGGACCTGGTCAAGGCCAGCCTCTACATCATCCTGGCCAACCTGGTGACCGTTTGCGCCCTGGGCCTGCTACGGGGCGATTCCGGTTCGGCGGTGGCCATCGGTTCCCTGCTGGGCCTGGCCAACGGCGTGCTGTCAACGGTTCTCACCATCGGCTCCCTGCCCTTCTTCGAGGGCGCCTTCGGCCTCACCACTCCGGTGAAGCTCCTGGAGCTGGCCAATCCCAACCAGCCGCTCTTGCGGCGTCTCCTGCTGGAGGCGCCGGGGACTTATCACCACAGTCTTATGGTGGCCAACCTGGCGGAGGTAGCGGCCGACGCCTTGGGCGCCGATGCCCTCCTGGCCCGCGTGGCCGGCTACTATCACGATATCGGCAAGCTGCGCCGGCCTTACTTCTTCATCGAGAATCAATTCGGCAACGAAAACCCTCACGACAAGCTCACTCCTCACCTCAGCACCCTGATAATTACCGCCCACATCAAGGACGGATTGGAAATGGCGCGGGAGGCGAGGCTCCCGGCGGCCATAACCGAGGTAATCGCCCAGCACCACGGCTCCAGCCTGGTGACCTACTTCTATCACAAGGCGACCCAGAACGGCCGCCAGGACCCGCCGGGCGAGCAGGCGTTCCGCTACGACTCGCCCAAGCCGCGCAGCAAGGAAGCGGCCATCATCATGCTGGCCGACAGCGTGGAGGCCGGCGCCCGCAGCCTGCAGAAGCCCTCGCCCAATCGGCTGGAGGGACTGGTGCGCAAGGTGATTAAGGAGAAACTGGAGGACGGCCAGCTGGACGAGTGCCCGCTTACCTTCCAGGAGCTGGATTTGATCGCCCAGGCTTTCACCCGGGCTCTGAGCGGGATCTTCCATTCCCGCATCGAGTACCCCGAATCCGTGCTGAAAGAGATGGAAAGGAGAAAGCCCCGCGATGCCGCTTTACGTAAGCAATCAACAGGATGAAATCGCCGTGGGTCGGGAGTTGGAGCGGTGGCTGGCCCGCGCCGGGGAGCGGGCGCTGGAAGCGCTGGGTCTGCCGGCGGAAGCGCAGGTGGGGGTGGCGCTGGTAGACGACGGGCGGATAAAAGAGATGAACCGCTCCTACCGGGGAATCGACGAAGCCACGGACGTGCTGGCCTTCGCCCTGGAGGAGCGGGGCAGGGAGGACCCCTGGCCGGAGGGCAGGGCGGAGGGCCTCTACCTGGGCGACGTGGCGGTCTCGCTTTCCACCGCCAGGAGGCAGGCGGACGAGCAGGGCCGGCCGCTGGAAGAGGAGGCCGCCTGGCTGCTGGTCCACGGTATCCTCCACCTGGCGGGCTACGACCACGACCGGGAGCAGGGGGCGCTGCTGATGCGGGCCAAGGAGCGGGAGGTGCTTTCCGGGCTGGGATCGGCACGCAGGCGGGGCAGGAGATCCGGATCGGCCGGCCGCCGGGGCGAAGAAGCCCGGGCCTTTCTGGCCGCCCAGGGCATTGAGGCCGCGCCGCTGCTGGAGGCCGCCTGGGAGGCCCGCAGGTACGCCTACGCCCCCTATTCGGGATACAGCGTCGGCGCGGCGGTGCTGGGTCGCACGGGCGCCGTCTACCGGGGCTGCAACCTGGAGAACGCCTCTTACGGCCTCAGCCTCTGTGCCGAGCGCAGCGCCCTGGCCCAGGCGGTTCTGGCCGGAGAGGTGGGAGTGGCGGCGGTAGCGGTGGTGGCCGTCGGCCGCGAGGCTCCCGTTCCCTGCGGGGCCTGCCGGCAGGCCCTGGCCGAATTCGGTCCCCGCCAGGCGGTGATCGTGCAGAACGACCGCGAGGGCGAGCCGGTGGTGTACTCACTGGAAGAACTCCTTCCCCTTCCCTTCGGCCGGCACCATACCACCGGGGAGCCGGTATGAAGACCGGGTTTTGCGGCTACGCTAGCAGTGGGGTATCTTCCGGGGAAAGGGTGGCGCTGGTGAATTGCCGGGAGGCCGCGTGGAAGCTTTTCGTCGCTACGGGTCAGGTCAACTTCTACCTTCTATACAAGGAGCTGGAGAAGACGGACCGCGGTGAGAGCACCGGAGTAGAGGCGGTCGGAGGCCTGGAGATGGGACGGGAGGAGTGAATGGGCCTCTACAAGACTTCGGCCGTAGTTCTGCACAGCGCCCCTTACCGAGAGGCCGACGCGCTTCTGGTTCTGTTTTCTCCCCATCGCGGCCGGGTCAGGGCTCTGGCCAAGGGCGTACGCCGGCCCAAGAGCCGGCTGCGGGGTGGAGTACAGCCCCTCACCCGGGCGCGTTTCCTGCTCTACGCCGGCCGGGCTCTGGACACGGTCATTCAGAGCGAACTGGAGGAAGCCTATCCCCGCCTGCACGCGGAGCTTCTGCGCTGGGCGCACGCCAACTACCTGGCGGAACTGGTGATGGCCACAACACCGGAGGGGACGGAAAGCCGCGACGCCTACGCGCTGTTCCTGGCCGCCCTGGCCCTCCTGGAAGCCCGGCGGCCCGAAGCCGCGGCCCGGTTCTTCGAGCTCCGCCTGCTCGGCCTGTTGGGCTGTCTCCCGGAACTCACGACCTGCCGCTCCTGCGGTCGGCGGCCGGAGGGGTCCCGGCTGCGGATAGGATCGGAGGGCGTGTTCTGCGAGCGGTGCGGGTCCGGCGTGCCGGGTCCGGAAGTGGATCGGCGCACCCTGGGCGCGCTGCAGTTTCTGTTCCGGGCCCGTCCCCAGGCCGTGGGACGCCTGGAGCTTGAGCCCCAGACCTGGAGCGAGATGTCCCTGGTGCTGCGCTACTGGCTTGAGCGGCATTTGGATCGGCCTTTGAAGTCCGTGGCCTTTCTGGAGGGATTGAATTAGGGGGTGACGTCATGGAGGAGCTCGAGAAGATCGAGGTGCTCCGCAGTCGTCTGGGCGTGAGCTACCGGGAGGCCAAGCAGGCCCTGGACGCCCATAACGGCGACCTGGTGGCCGCTCTGGTCGACCTGGAGGAGAAGCAGGGCCGCCTGTCGGTCCGGCTTGAAGCCTGCGGCCGGGAGATGCTGGAGAGGGCCCGGGGCTGGCTGTCTCACGGGAACCTCACCCGGGTGAAGCTCAAAAAGGGCGACGAGACGGTGCTGGAGTTTCCGGCCACGGTGGGTATGGCCGGGCTGGCCGCCATGCTCTTCAGCGCCCCCCTGGCCGTGGCCGGCGCCCTGGGAGCGGTAGCGGCCCTGGCCAACGACTACCGGCTGGAAGTGGAGCGCCCGCCCCGCTCCGACTAGCGCCTCGCGAGCCCGCGGTCTTGGGTACTTTGGTTGCTTAGGCCCTCCAGCAACAGGAGGGCAATTTCTTTTTCTCTAGGAGTTTTTCCATGAAAGGGCCCCCGGTGTCCGCCGGCGGCCTAGTAACTCTCCCCCTGCTCCAGCACCTGCACGTATTCCGCGACCGCGCCGGGCTCCGGCACCGGCAGGCCGTCCTCTATAAGGCCCCGGACGTGCATAGCTATGGCTTCCTCCATGCGCTGTCTGGCCTCCTCAGGCGTCCTCCCCGTGGCCACGCAGCCGGGCACCTTACCTAACCTCCTCGGACCCTAACCGTACTCACCCTCTCGCGTCCATGGGCAACCTCACTTCTAGAGACTAGACTAAGTCAGACCCGGGGGCAACACGCGAACGGCCCGTCACCTTGTACGGTTTACCCAAGTTCCCCATTATGCTAATATATACTTAGTTGGTCTACTACCCAAGAAAGGGAGGGCTAGGAGTTGAAAGAAGTGCTTAGCCCCATCGAAGTTAGAGACCGGCTGGGGCAGATTATCGAAGAAGCCTACTACACCGGCAAGGAGTTCATCATTGCTCGGCGCGGCAGACCGATGGCCGCCATCGTTCCGGTCAGCGAATATGAGAAGTGGGAACGGGAACGCGAGGAGTTTTTCAAGCTAGTCGAGAAAGTATGGGAGGCCAACCGGCAGGTTGACCCGGAGGAGGTTACGCGCGACGTTGCCGAGGCGGTCCGAGAGGTCAGGAAGTGCGGGCAAACTCAGGGCGGTGTTTGATACCAACGTTTTGGTGTCCGGCCTGATCAGCCCCTCCGGGCCGCCGGGCCTTCTGATTACGGCCTGGCGCCGCAAGGAGTTCGAGCTGGTCGTTTCCCCGGCCATTCTGGCTGAGGCTGCCGAGGTTCTTCGGAGGGACAAAATAAGGCGCTATTACGAGCAGGCAGACAGGGAGGCGGCAGAAAAATACCTTGTGGGCCTGAGGCGTTTCGCCACGCTGGTGTCCGGCGGCCTCGACGTTAGTGGGGCATGCGCCGACCCCGAAGACGAAAAGTTTTTGGCCGCGGCTCTGGAGGCCAGGGCGGCGTATGTTGTGAGCGGCGACGAGCACTTGCTAGAGCTGAGGCATTATCGCGGTGTAGACATAGTGCGGCCGGCCGAGTTCTTGTCGCAGCTCAGAAGAACTTTCCCCCGGTAGCAAGCAGGGTAGCAACAAACACCACGGCCTTGCTGAGGCCAGCCGGGGCTCTCAGCTCGAAGGTGCCGCAGGCCGAACGCAAGTTTTGGGGAGCGCCCAGGGCAAACTGGGGAAACGTCCGGCCGGGCCGAATCTTGACCCATCCGCCGGCAAGTGCTACTATAGCGCCGTGGAGGGGGACAGCGTGTACTTTCAGGACCTTATCGCGGCGCTCAACGCCTACTGGAGCCAACAGGGCTGCGTGATCCAGCAGCCCTACGACCTGGAAAAAGGAGCGGGAACCATGCACCCGGCCACCTTCCTGCGGGTGCTGGGACCGGAGCCCTGGCGGGTAGGCTACGTGGAGCCCTCCCGCCGGCCCACCGACGGCCGCTACGGCGAGAATCCCAACCGCCTGCAGCACTACTACCAGTACCAGGTGATCCTCAAGCCTTCCCCGGACGACGTCCAGGAACTCTACCTGGCCAGCCTGTCCCACCTGGGCCTGGATCTTACCGCCCACGACGTGCGCTTCGTGGAAGACAACTGGGAATCGCCCACCCTGGGAGCCTGGGGCCTGGGCTGGGAAGTGTGGCTGGACGGGATGGAGATCACCCAGTTCACCTACTTCCAGCAGTGCGGCGGCTTCGACTGCCAGCCGGTCTCCACCGAGATCACCTACGGGCTGGAGCGGCTGGCCATGTACCTGCAGGGCAAGGAGAGCGTTTTCGACATCGAGTGGGCGCCGGGCATCACCTACGGCGACGTGCACCACCAGTCAGAAGTAGACTACTCCTACTACAACTTTCAAGAGGCAGACGTACCCCTGCTGCTGGAGCTTTTCGAGCTCTACGAGAAGGAGGCGCGCCGGGTCATTCGGCGCGGGCTGGTGCAGCCGGCCTACGACTACGTGCTCAAGTGCTCGCACACCTTTAACCTCTTGGACGCCCGGGGTGCCTTCAGCGTCAGCCAGCGCACCGGCTTCATGGCCCGGGTGAGGCACCTGGCCCGGCTGTGCGCCGAGGCGTATCTGGAGCAGCGGCGGCGGCTGGGCTATCCGCTGCTGAAGGACCCGGCGGAAAGGCAGAGGCTGGGGCTGGAGACCACCGGCGAGTCCGCAGCCCGGGCGGGGAGGTAACGGGGTTGAGTCGCGACTTTCTCTTGGAGATAGGCACGGAGGAGATGCCCGCCGGCAGCATGGAAGAGGCCCGGACGGAGCTGGTGCGGGCGCTGGAGACCCGTCTCGCCGAGGAACGGCTCCGCTTCGAGCGGATCCGGGGTTACGTGGCGCCCCGGCGCCTGGCCGCCCTGGTGGAGGGCCTGGCCGAGCGGCAGGAAGACCTGGTACAGCAGGTGCGGGGGCCTTCGGCGGCGGTGGCGTTCGACGCCTCGGGAGCGCCCACCAGGGCGGCGCTGGGCTTCGCCCGCTCCCAGGGGGTGGAAGTGGCGGAGCTGGTCGTCCGCGAGGGCTACGTCTACGCCGTCAGGCGGGTGGCGGGGCGCCCGGCCGCGGAAGTGCTGGCCGAGGTTCTGCCCCGGTTGCTCGCCGAGCTTCACTTCCCCAAGACCATGCGCTGGGGCGGGCAGAGCCTGAGGTTCATCCGTCCCATCCGCTGGCTGGTGGCCCTTTACGGAGAGGACGCGGTTTCTTTCTCCCTGGCCGGGGTGGCCAGCGGTCGGTGCTCTCGGGGACACCGGTTTCTTTGCCCGGGCCCGGTGGAAATCCCCGAGGCGGCCCGCTACCGGGAAGTGCTGTCCGGCGCCGGGGTAATCGTGGACCAGGAGGAGCGGCGCGGGCGGGTGGCGCGGGGCGTGCAGGAAGCGGCGGCCGCGGTGAACGGGACCGCCATGCTCTCGGAGCGGCTGCTGGAGGAAGTGACCCACCTGGTCGAGCACCCCACCGCCGTCCTGGGCTCCTTTGACCGGCAGCACCTGGAACTGCCCGAAGAAGTGCTCACCACGGTCATGGCCGAGCACCAGCGCTTCTTCCCCGTGCGGGGGCCGGACGGCCGGCTCCTGCCCCACTTCGTGGGGGTGCGCGACGGCGGCACCAAGGGAGAGGAGGCGGTGCGGGCGGGCTACGAGCGGGTGCTGCAGGCCCGCCTGGTGGACGCCACCTTCTTTTACAATGAAGACTTGAAGACGCCGCTGGCCGCGCGTACCGAGCGGCTCAAGGAGATAATCTTCCAGGAAAAGCTGGGCAGCATGTACGACAAGACCCTGCGGCTGCAGTACCTGGCGGGGTGGCTGGCCGAACGGCTGGGGCTGGAGGAGGACCTGCGCCGGGCGGCGGTGCGGGCCGCCTACCTGGCCAAGGCCGACCTCACCACCAACCTGGTGTACGAGTTCCCCGAACTGGCCGGCACCATGGGCGGTCACTACGCCGAGCGCCAGGGCGAGCCCGCGGCGGTGGCCGCCGCCATAAGGGAGCACCACCTGCCGCGCTTTGCCGGCGACCGCCTGCCGGAAAGCCCCGTGGGGCTGCTGCTCAGCCTGGCCGACCGGCTGGACACCCTGGTAGGGTACTGGAGCCTGGGCATCACCCCTACCGGCTCGCAGGACCCCTACGGGCTGCGCCGGCAGGCCTACGGCCTCTGCCTGCTGCTGGTGGACCGGGGGCTGAGGCTTTCCTGGCGGGAGCTGGTCCTCCAGGCCTACGGCCAGTACCAGGCGGCGGGCCGGGCCGAGCACCCGCTGGACGAGGTGGAGGCCGGGCTCACGGGCTTTTGCCGGCAGCGGCTGGCGAATATCCTGGAAGAGCGGGGCATACGCTATGATGTGGTCAACGCCGTGCTGGGAGCGGGCTGGGACTGGCCGGCCGGGGCGGCGCGCCGGGCGCAGGCCCTGCAGGAACTGGTCGGCCAGCCGGCCCTGGAGGCTCTCGTCACCACCTACACCCGGGCGCGCAACCTTTCCAAGAACGGTATCGGCGGGCAGGTGAGGCCGGAGCTCTTCCGCCAGCCGGCGGAGGCCGGGCTCTTTGCCGCCCTGGAGCGGGTCCGGGAAGAGGTGGCCCGGCATCTTTCCGCCGAGGACTACCGGTCGGCGCTGACCGCCCTTTCCCGCCTGGAGAAGCCGCTGGCTGCCTTCTTCGACCAGGTGCTGGTCATGGCCGAGGAGCCGGACCTGCGGGCCAACCGGCTGGCGCTGCTGCAGGAAATAGTGGCCTGCGTGGGTCAAATCGCCGACCTGTCCCAGGTTCAGGCGCCCTAGCCCGCGGCTTGAGAGTTTGGGAACGGGGTGGTGAGCGGCCATTCAGCTCAGTCAGCGCCAGGCCAAGATCGTGGAGCTGGTCCGGATCTCCGGGCCCATGACCAGTGAGGAGATCGCCCGCGAACTCCGGGTGACCCGCGCCGCCCTGCGGCCGGACCTGGCCGTGCTCACCATGGCGGGAATCCTGGGCGCCCGGCCCAAGGTCGGCTATTACTACAGCGGCCGCTCCCTGCTGGCGGACGCGCTCCGGCGCTACCGCGTGGGCGACATCAAGTCCGTGCCGGTGGTGGTTACGGAGGAGACCAGCGTTTACGACGCGGCGGTGACCATGTTCCTGGAGGACGTGGGCACGCTTTTCGTGGTAGGCTCCGGGGGCCTGCTGGAGGGGGTGGTGAGCCGCAAGGACCTGCTGCGCGCCACCCTGGGAGGCTCGGACGTGCAGCGCCTGCCGGTCAGCGTGCTCATGACCCGCCGCCCCCACCTGATTACCACCACGCCCGAAGAAAGCGTATGCGCGGCGGCCAAGAAGATGGTAGAGCACGAGGTGGACGCGCTGCCCGTGGTCAGGCCCCTGCTCGGTCCCGAGGGGCAGGAACTGGGGCTGGAAGTGGTCGGCCGCATCACCAAGACCAGCATCACCCGTCTCTTTGTGGAATTGGGAGAGGAGGTGTAGCCCTGGGACGGTTGCCGACCGTTTTTGTGGTGTCCGATTCCCTGGGAGAAACGGCCGAGTACGTGGCCCGGGCGGCGGCCAGCCAGTTCGATTCCGGCCGGGTGGAGATCCGGCGCATACCCTACGTGGCCGAAGAAGGGCAGCTGGAAGCGGTGGTGTCCGAGGCGGCGCGGGCCCGGCCCAGCATCATCGCCTATACCCTGGTGGTGGAAAGGCTCAAGCGGCGGCTGGTGGAGCTGGCCGAGGAGCGGGGAATCCCGGCGGTAGACGTGCTGGGGCCGGTCATCGAGGCCCTGGCCCGGGCCGCGGGCCTCAATCCCCGGCTGGAGCCGGGCCTGCTGCGGAGGCTGGACGAGGAATACTTCGGCAAAATGGAGGCCATCGAATTCGCCGTGCGCTACGACGACGGCAAGGACCCTCGGGGCCTGCTCTTTGCCGACGTGGTGTTGATAGGCGTTTCCCGCACTTCAAAAACTCCGGTGTGCATGTACCTGGCCCACAAGCGCCTCAAGGCGGCCAACCTCCCGCTGGTTCCGGAAGTCACCCCCTGCGAGGAGCTGTGGGCCTTGCCCCGCCACCGGATCGTGGGCCTCACCATCGATCCCTACCAGCTCTATCAAATCCGCCAGGAGCGGCTCAAGAGCCTGGGCCTGGGGGCGGACGCCGGCTACGCCAGCCTGGACCGCATCCGCCGGGAACTGGACTACGCCCACGGCCTTATGGAGCGCCTGGGTTGCCCGGTAATCGACGTCACCAACCGGGCGGTGGAGGAAACCGCCGGCCGGATCATGGAAATCTATCGTAGGGGGCAGAGGCATGTCGGCTAAATACGTGTACCTGTTCCACGAAGGCGACGCCCGCATGCGCGATCTACTGGGGGGAAAGGGAGCCAACCTGGCGGAGATGACCAAGATCGGTCTGCCCGTACCCCCGGGGCTGGTCATCACCACCGAGGCCTGCCGGGAATACGTGCGCCGGGGGCAGGAACTCCCGCCCGGACTCATGGACCAGGTGCGGGATAAGCTGGCCGAGGTGGAAGCGGCCGCAGGCAAGAAGTTCGGCGATCCCGCCAACCCGCTCCTGCTGTCCGTGCGTTCCGGAGCCCCGGTCTCCATGCCCGGCATGATGGACACCATCCTCAACCTGGGTCTGAACGACGCCACGGTAGAGGGCCTGGTAAAGGCCACCGGCGACGAGCGCTTTGCCCTGGACTGCTACCGCCGCTTCCTGCAGATGTTCGGAGACGTGGTCATGGGGGTGGAGCACGCCGCCTTCGAGCGGGAGCTGGAGCGGGTCAAGGAGGAAGAGGGGGTGAAGTTCGACCACGAGCTTACCCCGCCGGCGCTGCGCCGGGTCATCACCGCCTACCAGCAGCTGATCCGCACCCGGGCCGGCCGCGACTTCCCCCAGGACCCCACCCGGCAGCTGGAGCTGGCCATCGAGGCGGTGTTCAACTCTTGGAACAACCAGCGGGCCGTGGTCTACCGCCGGCTCAACAAGATTCCCGACGATCTGGGCACGGCGGTGAACGTGCAGACCATGGTCTTCGGCAACCTGGGGCCGGACTCCGGCACCGGCGTGGCCTTCAGCCGCGACCCCTCCACCGGGGAAAAGAAGATATACGGCGAGTACCTGATCAACGCCCAGGGCGAGGACGTGGTGGCCGGCATCCGCACCCCCAAGCCCCTGGCCGAACTGGAGAAGGACATGCCGGAAATCTACCGGCAGTTCCTGGACATAAGCGGGCGGCTGGAGCAGCACTACCGGGAAATGCAGGACATGGAGTTCACCGTGGAAAGAGGCAAGCTCTACATGCTCCAGACCCGCACCGGCAAGCGCACCGCCCGGGCGGCGGTCAAGATTGCCGTGGACATGGTGAAGGAAGGCCTCATCACCAGGGAAGAGGCCCTGCTGCGGGTGGAGCCGGAGCAGCTCACGCAGTTGCTGCACCGCCGCATCGACCCCAAGGCCGAGGTAAAGGCCATCGCCACCGGGCTTCCCGCCTCGCCGGGAGCGGCCTCCGGCAGGGTGGTGTTCGACGCCGACGAGGCCGAGCGGCTGGGGAAGGAGGGCCACAAGGTCATCCTGGTGCGCACCGAGACCACGCCGGACGACATCCACGGCATCGTGCCCGCCCAGGGCGTGCTCACCAGCCGGGGCGGCATGACCAGCCACGCCGCGGTGGTGGCCCGGGGCATGGGCAAGCCCTGCGTGTGCGGCTGCGAGGCCCTCAAGATCGACTACGAGGCCAAAGAGTTCCGGGTGGACGGCCTGGTGGTGAAGGAGGGCGACGTGATTTCCATCGACGGCGCCACCGGCCGGGTGATGCTGGGCGAGGTGCCGGTGGTGGAGCCCGAACTGGGCGACGAGTTCGCCACCCTCCTGACCTGGGCGGACGAGGTGAAGCGCCTGGGAGTCCGGGCCAACGCCGACACGCCCGAAGACGCGGCGCGGGCCCGGGCCTTCGGCGCCGCCGGGGTGGGCCTCTGCCGGACGGAGCACATGTTCATGGCCCAGGACCGCCTGCCCATCGTGCAGCAGATGATACTGGCGGCCACGCCGGAAGCGCGCAAGCTGGCGCTGGACAAGCTTTTGCCCATGCAGCAGGGCGACTTCTACGGCATTCTCAAGGCCATGGCCGGCTACCCGGTCACCATCCGCCTGCTCGACCCGCCCCTGCACGAGTTCCTGCCTAACGCCGGAGAACTGGCCATAGAAATCACGCGGCTGAAGCTCACCGGCGGCAGTCCGGAGGAGATCCGGGCCAAGGAAGGACTCCTGAAGCAGGTGCAGGCCCTGGCCGAATTCAACCCCATGCTGGGTCACCGCGGCTGCCGGCTGGGCATCACCTTCCCGGACGTGTACGCCATGCAGGTGCGGGCCATCTTCGGCGCGGTGGTGCAGCTGGTCAAGGAGGGCTATAAGGTCTACCCGGAGGTGGAGATCCCGCTGGTGGGCTTTGTGGAGGAGCTGGCCCGGCTGCGCCGGCTGGTGGACGAGATTGCCGCCGAGGTCAAGGCCCAGAGCGGGGTGGAGTTCGAGTACAGCGTGGGCACCATGATCGAGGTGCCGCGGGCCTGCGCCACCGCGGACGCCATCGCCCGGGAGGCGGCCTTCTTCTCCTTCGGCACCAACGACCTCACCCAGACCACCCTGGGCTTCAGCCGCGACGATGCCGAGGGCAAGTTCCTTCCCAAGTACCTGGAAGAGAAAATCCTGCCCGCCAACCCGTTTGCGGTGCTGGACCGCCAGGGCGTGGGCAAGCTGATGCAGATGGCGGTAGAGCAGGGCCGCCGCACCCGGCCGGACCTGTTGATCGGCATCTGCGGCGAGCACGGGGGCGAACCCAGCTCCATCGAGTTCTGCCACCTGCTGGGGCTGGACTACGTGAGCTGCTCGCCCTTCCGGGTGCCGATTGCGCGCCTGGCCGCGGCCCAGGCGGCGCTGAGGCACGAGCACGGCGCCCTGCTGAAGAGTGAGAGGACGTAGCTTATTCCCCGGCTCCTGCCGGCAGTTCCGGTTTCAGCGAGTACCTGAAGCCTGCCGGACGCCGAACACCTGCAAACGGGGTTCGGCCGGGGACGGCCGGTACAGCGAAGAACCGGGACTGCCGGCAAGGCAAACTGAGGGTGCGTCAGTGGGGATACGGCGAGTTAAGCACCGGGGGTGAGGCGGTGGGCATCCGGGAGCAGCAGGAGGAGTGGGAAGTCCGTCACCTTTCGCCCCGGGCGGCCAGGAGCGGCGCCAGCCGCGGCCGCCGGCGGCCGGAGGCGCCCTGTCCCATCCGCACGGAATTCCAGCGAGACCGGGACCGCATCATCCATTCCAAGGCCTTCAGGCGCCTGAAGCACAAAACCCAGGTGTTCATCGCCCCGGAGGGCGATCACTTCCGCACCCGCCTCACGCATACCCTAGAAGTAGCGCAAATCGCCCGGACCATCGCCCGGGCCCTGCGGCTCAACGAGGACCTGACCGAAGCCATAGCCCTGGGGCACGACCTGGGGCACACGCCCTTCGGCCACGCCGGCGAGGAAGCCCTGAACCAGGTCTATCCGCCTGGTTTCCGGCACAACGAGCAGAGCCTGCGCGTGGTGGAGGTGCTGGAAGATCTCAACCTCACCTGGGAGGTGAGGGACGGCATCCTCTGCCATACCGGGGATCAACGGCCCCAGACCCTGGAAGGAGAGATAGTGCGGCTGGCGGATCGCATCGCCTACATCAACCACGACATAGACGACGCCCTGAGGGGCGGGGTGCTGACCGAGCAAGATCTGCCGCAGGACTGCCTGGTCGTACTGGGCCGGGACCACCGCAGCCGCATCAACACCATGGTTACCGACGTTATCCTGCAGGGCGCGGAGGGAGGGATTCGCATGAGCCCCGAGGTGGCGCGGGCCACGGACCGGCTGCGCGAATTCCTGTTTGCCCGGGTATACGTTGGCTCCCGGGCCAAAGCGGAGGAAGGAAAGGCCAAGAGTCTGGTGCAGCAGCTCTACTTCCACTACACCCGGCACCCGGAGCAGATCCCCACCGGTCCGGGCAGCCCCGAGGCCGACCCCGCCCGCCGGGCGGTGGACTACATCGCCGGCATGACCGACACCTACGCCGTAAACCGCTACCTGGCCCTGTTCGTTCCCGGTCCCTTCCGCCTATCCGAATAACGAGGGAAGAGGCAGGCGCACCCTCTCTTCGCTGGTCAGGCTATCCGGGTACTGACCGCATACCCGACAGGAGGGCCGGTATTACCTCTTCCCGTTACCATTATGCCCGGGCGATTTGCCGTCTATACCTGGGAGCGGCGGGCCGGGTGACGGCGTACTTGGAGCGCGTTCGCAGGCGCGCGGGCCGGCACCGTTGCTTCGGGCGTGCCGGGCACCGAGCTTGGCGAGAGCAAGGGCGGAGGCGGGCCGGAGGCCACGGACGGCCGCAGCGGCGCGGCGCCATGGACGGCGCCTGCGCCGGGAGCCCGCCGGAGCGCGAAGCTTGAGCCCTAGCTCGGTCGGCGGAGCGGCCGGTACGCGGGGGAACCGGGGATACCGGCCAGGATTGGGCGCGACTTCTGGGTCCGAGATACGCTCAATCGGGCCGGCTGCGGCCTAGCCCCGGCTGCGGAGGAGCGGGGACAGGAGCGGCCGGATCACGCCCCGGTAGAGGGCCACCACGGTGGCGGCGCCGATCACGGCCAGAAGCAGGTAGCCCAGGATACGCGACACCAACCTCACCCCCCGGGATTATTCTGGCTCCGGCGCGGAAGCATTCATCAGGTATAAATTGGCAGACAGTCGCCCATAATAGAAGCGGGCTCGCGCAATTTTTGTGGCTGCGGAAGGAATTGGCCAAGCCATGGCGAAAGAAGAAACCGGGGCCGGTGAACGGGGTGGAGCGACGTTCCTTCCGGGGAGAAGCCATAGCGGAGATCAAAGCGCGGCTTGACATAGTATCCGTCATCGGGGAATATGTTCATTTAAAAAGACAGGGCAGGAATTACGTCGGTCTTTGCCCTTTTCACCAGGAAAAAACGCCATCCTTCACCGTTAGCCCGGAGCGCCAGCTCTTTTACTGCTTCGGCTGCGGGGCAGGAGGCGACATATACAGCTTCCTGATGCGCCTGGAGCGGCTGAGTTTTGCCGAGGCGCTGCGACGCCTGGCGGAAAAGGCCGGGGTGCAGCTGGAAGCGCGGGCCGGGGAGGCACGGCCGGCCGGCCGTTACGAGGAGCTCTACCGGGCCAATCAGGCGGCGCAGGCCGTGTACCACCACCTGCTGATCAGGGACCGGCGGGGAGAGCCCGGCCGGGCCTATCTCCGGCAGAGGGGGCTTGCACCGGCCGACTGGGAGCGCTTCGGCCTGGGCTGGGCACCGGACCAGGACCTGCTGGGGCCGTATCTCGCGAGCAAGGGTTTCGGCGAGGAAACCCTGGTCAGCGCCGGGCTGGTGGTGAGGCAGCCCGACGGCCGCCTGTCGGACCGCTTCCGGCACCGGGTGATGTTTCCCATCTACGACGCCCGGGGCCGGGTGGTAGGCTTCGGCGGCCGGGCCATCGGGGAGGAGCAGCGGCCCAAGTACCTGAACACCGCCGAAAGCCCCGTCTTCCGCAAGGGCGAGGTGCTCTACGGCCTGAATTGGGCCCAGCACGAGGCCCGGCGACAGGGCAGGGTAGTGGTAGTAGAGGGCTACATGGACGCGCTGAGCGCCCACCGATGCGGGCTCACCTACGCGGTGGCTTCCATGGGAACTGCCCTCACCGGCGAACAGGCCAGGCGTCTCAAGAACGTCGCCGACCGGGTGGTGATCAGCTTCGACGCCGACGCCGCCGGAGGCAGCGCCACCTGGCGGGGCCTGGACGTGTTGCGGGATGCAGGCTGCCGGGTGCTGGTGGCCACGCTGCCCGCCGGGTACGACCCGGACAAGTTCATCCGGCAGCACGGGCCCGAAGCCCTGCGGCGCCTGTGGGAGGAAGAGGCCGTACCGCTGCTGGTCTACAAGCTGGGTCAGGTCAAGGCCCGCTACCGGGTAAGTGACCCGGAACAGAGGGTGGCGGCGGCGCGGGAACTGCTGCCCGACCTGGTGCGGCTGGAAAGCCCGCTGGAGCGGCAGGAGTACGTTCGCCTGGTGGCGGCGGAGCTGGGCCTGGACGAGGCTGCCCTCTGGGCAGAGCTGAAAGGGCTTCTAAAACAGGATAAAAAGGCCATAGCCAGGAATAATAAGACTGACGCTCTGCGGCCTGCCAAGCCGCGGCGTCAGCGGGCGGAAGAGGAACTGCTGGTCCTGATGCTTCAAGACGAGGCCGCGCGGGCCCGAATAGTTGACAGCTTGGGCTGGGAGTTTTTCGCCGATCCCCGGGCGGCGCAGGTAGCCCGGGCTCTGAGAGAGTGGCTGGAAGAACACCCCGCGAGCGTACCGGACGTGGTTTCGCTGGTAGAACAGGTGGGCGAGGAAGCGGGAGCCTGGATTTACGAGCTGTTGATGCGCGATCGGGCTGCGTTTGCCGCTTTAGAGGATAACCTTCGGGTGGTGCAGGAAGAGCGGCTCCGGGAAGAGGCCAGAGAGCTGGAACGCCGGTTGAAAGGGGCCGGCCCGGAGGACGGCGCCTCGATTTTGAGCCGCCTGGCGGAAGTGCAGCGCGCCTTGCGAGAAGTCTCCGCCGCCGGCGGCACCCGCCCGCGAAAGGGGGGAACCCGATGAAAGACGAAGCCAACTACCGGGGAAACGGTCAGGTGAAAAGCGAGGCCGTAAGGCATCTCATAGAAGTAGGCAGGAAGCAGGGGAGCCTGACTTACGAGCAGGTAATGGACGCCCTGCAAGGGGTAGAGCTTACCCCGGAGCAGATCGAGCAGGTGTACGACCAGCTGGCGCGCATGGGCATCGAGGTCGTGCCCGAGGAGAAGGACATGCAGGAGCTGGAAAAGGCGGTTCAGGAAGACCTGGAAGGCGATCTGGCGCTTCCGGAAGGGGTCAGCCTGGACGATCCCGTGCGCATGTACCTCAAGGAAATCGGCCGTATACCCCTGCTGACTCCCGAAGAGGAGATAGAGCTCGCCAAGCGTATCGAGCAGGGCGACGAGGAGGCCAAGCGGCGCCTGGCCGAGGCCAACCTGAGGCTGGTGGTAAGCATTGCCAAGCGCTACGTGGGGCGAGGCATGCTGTTCCTGGACCTCATTCAGGAAGGGAATCTGGGCCTCATCAAGGCGGTGGAGAAGTTCGACTACCGCAAGGGATACAAATTCAGCACTTACGCCACCTGGTGGATCCGGCAGGCGATCACCCGGGCCATTGCCGACCAGGCCCGAACCATACGCATTCCGGTGCACATGGTGGAAACCATCAACAAGCTCATCCGGGTGTCCCGGGAGCTGTTGCAGGAACTGGGCCGGGACCCCACTGCCGAGGAAATCGCCCGGGAGATGGATATCCCGGTGGAGCGGGTGCGGGAAATCATGAAGATCGCCCAAGAGCCGGTATCCCTGGAAACCCCCATCGGGGAAGAAGAAGACAGCCACCTGGGCGACTTCATTGAGGACGAGGACGCGCCCGCGCCGGCCGAGGCGGCCTCGCACCGGCTGCTCAAGGAGCAGCTCGAGGAGGTGCTGGACACCCTGAGCCCCCGGGAGGAGAAGGTATTGCGCCTGCGCTTCGGCCTGGACGACGGCCGCTCCCGCACCCTGGAGGAAGTGGGGCAGGAGTTCGGCGTCACCCGGGAGAGGATCCGCCAGATCGAGGCCAAGGCCTTGCGCAAGCTGCGCCATCCCAGCCGCAGCAAGAAGCTGAAGGACTACCTGGAGTAGCTCGCCGTCTAGTCGCGTGCTGGCGAGCGGCGCCGCGGGGCGCCGCCGGTTTTTTCTTGGGCCGGGCGGTGCGGCCCACCCGGCGACTCCGCCGATTCCTGAGTTATGCCCATTTTTGGCCTGGTAAGCGGTACCGCCTAGGGCAAACTAGGGATCCGTCAGCGCCCGACTCGTATTGACCCGCGCCCGGATATGCCTTATAATTAGGGGCGTGAAACGGCATTCCTCGGTAGCTCAAGGGTAGAGCGGCCGGCTGTTAACCGGTAGGTTGCAGGTTCGAATCCTGCCCGAGGAGCCATTTATATGGGCCCATAGCTCAACGGCAGAGCAGCCGGCTCATAACCGGTCGGTTCCTGGTTCGAATCCGGGTGGGCCCACCAATCCTGGCCCGTTAGTCAAGGGGTTAAGACACCGGTCTTTCAAGCCGGGAACGGGGGTTCGAATCCCCCACGGGTCACCACGGGCGATTAGCTCAGAGGCGAGAGCACTTGCCTTACAAGCAAGGGGTCGGTGGTTCAAATCCACCATCGCCCACCAGAAAAATCGGGGCCTCCCAAGACCGGGAGGCTTGCTTGTCTTCAGTCTTCCCAAAGAGGTGAGGCCTGGTGGGGAGCAGTGCGGCGGATCCGACCAAGCCAACAACGACCGTACGTAGAGCCCCGGAGCGAGACACTGAGGAAGAATGGCTGCGGCTGCGCGGCCGGCTTCAGGATACGCGCCGGCGGCGGCAGGAGGTGCTGGTGCGTGAGGCCCGCTTGCGCGCCGAGAGGATAGCGCGCACCCTAAAGAGCAAATACGGGGCGGAGAAGGTCTTCTTGTACGGTTCCCTTGCCTGGGGCGGGTTCAGGGAGGATTCGGACATTGACCTTTTGGTATGCGGTTATCAGGGGAGTTATTGGGATATATTGGTAGAAGTAGAACGCCTCGCCAGCCCGTTTCAGGTAAGCCTGGTAGGACTGGAAGATGCTTCACCTTCGCTCAGGGCGGAGGTCTTCGCGAGAGGAGTGCCCCTATGACTCCCGAGGAGTATCTGGTGGTAGAGGCCCGAATTAAGAAAGAGGCCGAGAATTTGGAACGGCTGGAAAAGGAACTGGAGCGCCTTGGACTCTTCCCGGAGGTCAGGGCGTCCAAGGTGGGAGGGTTCGCTCTCTCCGACAGCGCGGCCTGCCGCATTGTAGGCTCCATCCTGCACGACTACTACGTGGCGGTGGAAAACATATTCAAGGTGGTGGCCACCCGCCTGGATAAGTCTATTTTGGCCGGAGAACAGTGGCACCGGGAACTGCTGGAGCAAATGACCCTGGAGGTACAGGGCGTACGGCCGGCCCTGCTTTCTCCGGAGGCAGCGGCCGGGTTGGATCGGCTGCGCGCCTTCCGCCACGTCTTCCGCAACGTATACGGCTTTAACCTCTCCCCGGAGAAGATCAAGGAACTCCTGCTTGAGCTGCCGCGCACCTCGGCCCTGCTGAAGCGCGATCTGTCCCGCTTCGCCGGCAGGATCAGGGAATCGCTTCTGCGCTAGTCTGGCCCGCCGGCGTCGCCCTGCAGGCTTGGCGCCTTACGGCTGTCGCTGTTGATGTATCACACCAGCAATACTGATTGACTATGTGGGACGAATGGCCATTCTAAGGCTCTTTTCCATTCCCGTCTCAACCGTGGTTGAAGACGCGCCTCGGCGTCCGAGCTAGATCCCCTGATCGAGTTTACGAGGCATGGTCCGCCTACGCCGTTGGTAAAGACCCTCGGGGGATTTCGTGTCCCTGGCGTGACGCCTGGTTCCGTGTGGTAGTCCCGCAGGAATTTTCCTGTAGACGTTGAAATAATTCCAATAATGTCGTGAGACCGGCGCCAAAGAATCGAAAGTCGAACTGCGCCCGGAAGAGGGCGGTGCCGGGTCGGTCGAACGGGGTGGTGACGGCACATGACGGCTTCTTTTGCCGAATTCTTCCGGACCGCTACCGGTTACGAACCCTACCCTTACCAGCGTCGGCTTGCCGATGCCCCTCTGTGGCCGCGCGTGCTGAAGGCCCCTACCGGGGCCGGAAAAACCGCGGCCGTGCTGCTCGCCTGGATCTGGCGGCGCCGTTTCCACCCCGATCCGAACGTTAGGAACTCCACTCCCCGGCGGCTGGTGTATTGCCTGCCGATGCGTGTGCTGGTGGAGCAGACCCGGGATGCAGTTGAGGATTACCTCCAGCGCCTGGGGCTCCGGTCGTCCCACCAGGGAGGGGTTCGGCCGGACGATATAGGGGTACACATCTTGATGGGCGGAGAAAGGGACGAGGACTGGCACCTCTATCCCGAGCGGGAGTGCGTGCTCATAGGCACGCAGGACCTCCTGCTTTCCCGGGCTCTTAACCGGGGGTACGTCCTGTCCAGGTTTCGCTGGCCTATACCTTTCGGCCTCCTCAATAACGATGCCCTCTGGATTTTCGATGAGGTTCAGTTAATGGGCGTCGCCGTTCCCACGAGCGCGCAGCTAGAAGCCTTCCGTCGAGCCTTCGGCACCGTGTGCCCCGCCGCCACCACTTGGATGTCTGCTACTCTGAGCCGCGCCTGGCTGGAAACCGTGGATCATGCGGCACCGCCGGATGAGGAGTGGCTGGAGCTAGACGATGAGGATCATCAGGACCCCCGGCTTGCGCCCCGCCTCGGCGCAGCAAAGCAGCTCAAGCAGCTGCGCCTGCGTTACGGGCCGGGCGCTTCCGCGTATGCGGCGGAGGTCGCCGATAGCGCCGCCCGGTTGCACCGGCCGGGTACCCTTACCCTGGTGATCGTGAATACCGTAGGCCGCGCACAGGAGGTGTATCTGGGCCTCCGCCAGCGCTGCCGAACCTCGGCCGAATTGGTGCTCCTGCACTCCCGCTTCCGGCCTCCGGACCGCAGGGCCCGGGCCGCCCGGCTGCTCGCACCCGTAGACCCTCATGGCCCCGGCCGGATTGCCGTTTGCACCCAGGTGTTGGAAGCGGGTGTCGATGTCTCGGCTGGGCTCCTAATTACCGAACTGTCGCCCTGGCCCAGCATGGTCCAGCGCTTCGGCCGCGTTAACCGCTACGCCGAATACCCCAACGCCCACGTATACTGGATCGACGTGCCAATGGGCCAGGCGGCCCCGTATGCGCCGGAGGCGCTCCACCTGGCCCGCGGTATCCTTCGAAGCCTGGAGGGCGGTTCTGTGGCCCCCGCCACCTTGCCCGACCCCGACCTGCCCGGGGAAGAGCACGAGGTCCTGCGCCGTCGGGACCTGATAGACCTGTTTGACACCGCTCCGGACCTCTCCGGGAACGATGTGGACGTGTCGCGGTTCGTCCGCGACAGCCGGGAAACGGAGGTCCGCGTCTGCTGGCGTGCCTGGGCGGGAGGGGAGCCCCCGAGAGACTGGGCGCGGGTGGTGCCGGATGAGCTCTGCCCGGTGCCAATCGGCGAGCTGCGGGCCCGGCTGGCCAAGGCGGGCAGGGAGGCCTGGTGCTGGGACCATCTTGCCCGGAGCTGGCGTCGGATAAGCCCCTCCGAGTTGTGGCCCGGTCGGGTCGTAGTGCTCCGCGCCGAGCACGGCGGTTACGACCCCGAAATGGGCTGGCGGGCGGCCTGCGTTGAGCCGGTGGCTCCCTGCCCGCCCGATGTATCCGAACCGGAGGAAGCGGGCGGGGACGACGTGCTTACCTTCGCGCCCGGCCGCTGGCAATCGCTGGCCGAGCATTCCGCCGAGGTAGTCCAGGAGGTGGAGGCTCTGCTGGCTGTTTTGCAGAACCCCAGCCTGGAACCCTTTGCGGTTGACCTGCTCCAGGCCGCGCGTTTTCACGACTGGGGGAAGGCCCACCCGGTATTCCAGGAAACCCTGCTGGCCCAGGCCGGCGATCCGGAGCGTTATGCCGGCACGGTCTGGGCCAAGGCGGAGCGCACCGCACGGCCGGGCCCGCACCGCCGGCCGCACTTCCGCCACGAACTGGCAAGCCTCCTGGCCCTCCTCGGCCAGCAGGCACGGGGCGAAGAACCGGGAGCGAGCCTGGGCGACCTGGCCCTGTACCTCATAGCTAGCCACCATGGCCGCGTGCGCCTAACCGTTCGCAACCTCCCCGGGCCGGACGGCCTGCCCTACCCGGAAACCTCGTCGCGGGTGTTACTGGGTATTGAGGACGGGGAGGTGCTCCCGCCCGCCGAAGTGGATCACGGCCTGGCGCTTCCGGAGGTGCGGCTGGAGCTGTGGCCGGTGGAAATTGGCGACCGTCCCCAGGGGCGGTCCTGGCTTGCCCGCAGTCTGGCGCTGAGAGACCGCCTGGGGCCGTTCCGTCTGGCTTACCTGGAGGCTCTGCTGCGGGCCGCCGACGCTCGGGCCAGCCTCCGGGCGGCGAGAGGAGGTTAGAACAGGTGCGCGGTGCCCTTTTGCTGGCCGGCTGCACGCCGGAACCCATCCTCGCCTATCTGAAAGCCCTAGGCGTGTTTCGGCTGGTGGCCGAACAGAAAGACCCTGAGGCGCGGGGTGCCTGGTCAGGGGGCTACTTCTGCCTGCACACTTGGCTCGACGTAGAAGAACTGGTGCGGTTCTTCCTCGACGAGTACCGGCCCACGCCGGTTTTGGCGCCGTGGAACGGCGGGTCGGGCTTCTGGGGGCACCGGACTGCCGCTGCCGCACTGGATGCGGTCCGCAACTCCACGCATCCCCGTCTGGACGCCTACCGGAAGAGCATCCTGCGGGCGGAGGCGGTGCTGGCGGCTATGGGCCTGAGCCGCCGGCCGCCCGCCAGGCTGAAGCCCGAACTGCTGCGGAGAATGCGCTCCGCCCTTCCCGACGAGGCCGTCCCGTGGATCGACGCCGTCTGCGCCCTCACCGAGGACCGCATGACCTTCGCTCCTCTCCTGGGCACCGGGGGCAACGACGGTAACCTCGAGTTCTCCAGCAACTTCATGCAGAGACTGGCCGACGTTGTCCCCTTTGCGGCCGGGGGGTGGCCCCCTTCCCGGCGCGGGCGCGCGGTGGAAAACCCGCGGGAGCGGAGCCGGCGCTGGCTCGAGGCTTCTCTTTTCGCGGCCGGGAACCCGCCGCTGGTGCGCGCTGCTATAGGGCAGTTTCACCCCGGAGGGGTAGGGGGGCCAAACGCCACGCAAGGTTTTGAGGGCGACTCGGTGGTAAACCCCTGGGACTACGTGCTCATGGTCGAGGGCGCCTTGCTCATGGCGGGCTCGGTGGCCAGGCGTCTGGGTTCGGAAAGCCGGCGCAAGGCCGCATTTCCGTTCACCGTGCGTTCCTCCGCGGCCGGATGGCCTACCCTGGCTTCCGGCGAGGCCGAGGGCTCGCGCGGATACGAGCTGTGGCTTCCCCTGTGGGAACGCCCGGCCTTGCTGGCGGAAGTAGCCCACCTCATGGCCGAAGGCCGGGCGCAGGTGGGAGCCAGACCGGCGGCCACCGGGGCCGACTTCGCCCGGGCTGTGGTAGGCCTGGGGGTGGACCGGGGCTTGGCCGGTTTCTGGCGCTTCGCCTTTGTTAGACGGAGCGGCAAGGCCTACATCGCCGCGCCTCTGGGCTATCTGTCGGCAAGTCCCCGCACCAACGTGCACCTGCTGGAAGAGGTCGATCCCTGGCTGGAGCGGCTGCGGTGGCTGAGCCGCAGGCGCGGGGCGCCGGAAAGCCTGCGGCAGGCAGAACGCGCGGTGGATGAGGCGGTGTTCCGGTTCTGCCGTGACGGCCACCCCCGGAGTTTGCAGGGGGTGCTGGCTGCTCTGGCAGGTGCCCAGCGGGCAGTAGCGCAAAACCCCGGTGCCCGCGAGCGGATCCCCCCGCTTCAGGGTCTCGGTCGGCGCTGGTTGGAGGCCTGCGCGGACGGCAGCACGGAGTTCCGGCTGGCGCGGGCGCTGGCCTCCCTGCGCGCGTCCTGGCGGGGGCAAGAGTTGGCGGTTGGCCCCCTGCGGATGTATCTGGAGCCGGTCCGCGTCGATAAGCGCACGGGGCGGTTTGAGTGGCATGTCGACAGCCCCTCCCTAGTGTGGGCGGCGGGAAATACGGTGTCAGGCATGGCGGCCGTGCTCGCGCGCCGCTTGCTGGAGGCGCGACGGGCCGGGATAGGCGGGGCGGCGGCCCTGGAGGCTGCCTGCGACGCTCCCCTGTCGGACGTGCAGCGGTTCCTGGCGGGTGAGGTCAGCGATCGGCGACTTGAGACCCTGGTGCGGGCCTTCCTGCTCCTGGACTGGACCTCCGGGGGCGTGTGGCCGGCGCAGGCAGGCGGGGAGCCTGAAAGGGAGGTGCCGCCGGAGATCAGCCGGCTCTACGCCTTGGTCAAGCTTCTTTTTCATCCCGCACGCCCGCACAAACGTCTCGCGGAAGACGACGGGTGGCCTCTCCTGGCGGAGCCGGATTTGGCCCTGCTTGCCAGGCTCCGGGCCGGGGATGCCGGGGCGGCGGTACGCATCGCGGCCCGGCGGCTCCGCGCCCGCGGGCACACGCTGGTGGGCACCGCCGGTTCGCGCCGGCCCGGACGGGTGCCGCTTCCAGTCTGCCCACCCTCGCTGGCAACCCGCGTGGCGGCCGCCCTGCTGATCCCCGTTTCCGATCGGGCCCTGCGGGGCCTGGCGGAACTCGTGCTGCGAACCCCGGAGGACCGCTCGCGGCTCCGGAGCCCCGGCATCAGTGTATAAGGAGGGTAGTCAAGCGGATGGATTTTGAGAGACTGTCTGCCCAGCCGCGTCTTTTGGTGGAGGCGGAGCTCAAGCCCTTGCAGGGCAACCGCTTCCAGCCCACCGGTTTCCCGGAGCTGGGTCCCGCCACCTATACCCTGCCCGACGGAACCGAGATGCTCCTGGTGGAGTCGTCGCAGTCTATGGCGAACCGTCTGGAGGCGGTATGCTGGGACGAGGGGGCGCAGGACCTGGTCGAACCGCTGCGGGGCTTGCCTTACGTGAGGGTGTGGTACGGTGGCCGGGTGCTCACCAACTCCCTCCTGGAAGCCCACCGCCTTAACTCTCCCTATATCCTGGAGAGCCAGGACCAGGACTTTTTGGAGAGGCTCCGCGCCGAGCTGCAGGTTCGGGAGGAGGGGCCGGTGGATCTCCACACCCTGGCCCGGGTCATCTGGAAGTACGACCCCAACTCCCTTCTCCACGGGGTGTTTCTGGCCAAGAGGACGTTGGCCGGAGGGCGTCTGCGCCTGCCCCGGCTGCTCTCGGCCTTCATCGAGGCCCGGGACGTGCGGCCGGTGGAGAGCGGCGGGGTCAAGCACGACCGCGTGAACCCTTCGGCCAACCCGAATCTGGGTTTCGGTAACGTGCCTTACGCCCGTACCGAATACGTGGCTGCGTCCATCACCGCCTATTTCAACCTCGACCTGGCCACCCTGCGGGGCTACCGCCTGGGAGAGGTGGCGGAGAGGCTGCTTATTGTCCTGGCCCTCTGGAAGACCCGCCGCTTCCTGGAGGTAGGGCTGCGCCTGCGTACGGCCTGCGACCTCCGCTGCGAGGGCGTGCGGGTGGCAATGCCTGAAGGGTTTTCCCTTCCCTTGACGGCTGATTTGGAAGACTTGCTGCGGGCGCTTCTGGAACGGGCCGAGGGCTTTGCCGAACCGCGCGTCACGGAGGTGGAGTTCGTCCCGCCCTCCAACTGGCTGAGGCGTGCCGTCCAGGAGGGTGAGGAGGAGCTAGAGCCGGAGGACGACGAGCAGGAGGAATGAGACCACTACCGCGCCCAGGTGCTGGCGGCTGTGCGAGGCAAGCCGCAGCGCCGGATGGCGAACCGGGAGCGGAAGCGAAAAGGGGGAGGGGTTCGCGCAACGTCAAACCCGCGCCCTGCGGGCACTTTCGCCGCCGGGGGCCCCCGATGGGTGCCGTGGCGACCCGGCGGGGCCTAGTTTCGCGAAAGACGGGGGGCAAGCGCAGGCGGCGGAAGGACCGGTCGAGGGCACAGTAGCATCCGTGGTTCGAGCCGCGGCCCCGTTGAAGCCCGTAGCCAGCACTATTTCTGGCTCCTACCCATAACGTAGCATCCGTGGTTCGAGCCGCGGCCCCGTTGAAGCTCCTGCGACTTCCAGGGCACCGGACAGCTTACCATGTAGCATCCGTGGTTCGAGCCGCGGCCCCGTTGAAGCCACGGCCCCCTAAGCCCCTTCGCCTTCGCTTCCTGGTAGCATCCGTGGTTCGAGCCGCGGCCCCGTTGAAGCCGGGATGGGAGTAAGGTGACAGGCGAAATGCCCGTCGTAGCATCCGTGGTTCGAGCCGCGGCCCCGTTGAAGCGTGAGAGAGCAATTTGCGGAGGTCTTCGGGATTGAGTAGCATCCGTGGTTCGAGCCGCGGCCCCGTTGAAGCACGCCTACCCTACCTTCCACCCGAACCCGATCATGTAGCATCCGTGGTTCGAGCCGCGGCCCCGTTGAAGCAAGGCGGCGGCGCTCTGGCAGGCGGGAATTCCCGCGTAGCATCCGTGGTTCGAGCCGCGGCCCCGTTGAAGGCCGTTGGGTCTGCCGGGCAGGAGAAGCAGGGTCAGGGTAGCATCCGTGGTTCGAGCCGCGGCCCCGTTGAAGGACGCCCGGCGTCTGGAACAGCTTGTAAAACTCCCCCGTAGCATCCGTGGTTCGAGCCGCGGCCCCGTTGAAGCTTAGCGGCAGGAAAACCCAAACCCGGCGCGTCGGCGTAGCATCCGTGGTTCGGACCGCGGCCCCATTGAAGCCGGTGAGAAGATCCGTCACCTCGCCCCTGGCGGCGCGTAGCATCCGTGGTTCGGACCGCGGCCCCATTGAAGCTATCTCCTCGTTCTGGAGGAGTTGATCGGTTTCGTCCGTGTAGCATCCGTGGTTCGGACCGCGGCCCCATTGAAGCCCGACATAAACGTAGATGTCGCCCGCACCCGCCAAGTAGCATCCGTGGTTCGGACCGCGGCCCCATTGAAGCAAAGCGGCCAGCACAATCTCAGGCAGGGGAACGCTGTAGCATCCGTGGTTCGGACCGCGGCCCCATTGAAGCGTAAAACGTTTCGCACCTCCTTATCCAGACATCATCGTAGCATCCGTGGTTCGGACCGCGGCCCCATTGAAGCACGAAGGAGACGCTGGAAGCGGCCAAGACGCGGAGTAGCATCCGTGGTTCGGACCGCGGCCCCATTGAAGCTTTTTAATGCTCGGGATTGGAACCTTAAGGGTGGTGTAGCATCCGTGGTTCGGACCGCGGCCCCGTTGAAAGGAAGTAGGAAGTAAGAGGGAGGAGAAGGCGCATGATCGCCATAGCCTTTCGTTTCCTGGCCGGACGTTACCATGCCACCTCTTGGGGCAGGCACGTAAACGAAGGCCTGCCCGAGTGGCCGCCTTCGCCCTGGCGTGTACTGCGCGCCCTGGTGGCCAGCTGGAAGCGGACGCGGCCCGAACTACCGGCAGAGGACGTAGCTGACCTCGTGGGAAGGCTGGCAGAAGCCCCTCTGATGTGGCTTCCCCCCGCGAGCGTGGGCCACTCGCGCCACTACATGCCCTGGTTCAAGAAAGGCCCCGGGGATCGCACGCTGGTATTCGACACGTTCGTGGCGCTTTCCAGAGAGGCAGAGGTGAGGCTGGTGTGGCCCGAGGCGGCTGTTGAGGGGGACCTGCAGAGACTGCTGGCCGAATTGCTTTCGGGGATAACCTACCTGGGGCGGGCAGAGTCGTGGTGCCAGGTCCGACTTGATCGCTTTCCCCCGGAGCCGAACTGCTTCCCGGTGCAGCCGGGGACGGCCGCGCCGGCAGAGGGCGACCTGGTGCGCATGCTCGTCGCCCAGTCCGCAGACCCAAGGGCTCTTCTTGAGGCCCTTATGGTGGAGACTTCCCTGCTGCGCTCGCGCGATCAGCGGTTCGACCCTCCCTGTAGCCGCTGGCTGGACTACGTGCGGCCCCGGCAGGCCTTGGTGGTGGCTCCTGCAACGGCGCCGGCGCGACTGGGTAGGCAACCTCGGGAGGCACCGGTTGCCGCCCGTTACGCCCTGGACCGCCGGCCGTTGCCACCCGTTCAGCAGGCCCTGACCCTCGGCGAGAGGGCGCGTCAGGCGGTAATGGCGCGCTTCGGCCGGATGTATCCGGGGGAAATGTCACCCCTTCTTTCGGGCCGGGATGAGGACGGCCCGCTTCAAGGGCACCGGCATGCCTTCTACCTGCCTGCTGACGAAGACGGCGACGGCCGCCTCGACCACCTTACCGTATACGTTCCGGGTGGTCTGGGCCCCCGGGAACGCGCGGCGCTGGGAAGCCTGCGGGAGATTTACTGGGGCGCGGCGGCTAGGGAAGAGCAGAGATTGAAGTTGCTCCTGCTCGGCTTTCTGTCGGCGCCGGAGCTAAAAGAAGAAGTCCCCCTTTTCCGGCCTAGCCGGTACTTTGTCTCGCATACGCCTTATGTGTTGACTCGTTACCCGAAGCGGTACCGCAACGGGCGTCCCAAGCTGAATGAATTTGGAGAGCAGATAGACGGGCCGGAAGATCAGGTTCGGAGGGAATGGGAAGAGCGCCGCCGCCTGAACCCCGAACTGCCGCGGCTGGTGTCCGTGCGTCGGAGGGCCCGTTTGGAACTGGGTTCAGGGTTGGCGATCCGGTGGTTGAGCTTTAGGAGGCGCCGGGCTCACGGGGGCGGGGCCACGTCCGGACTAGTCTACGGGCTGGCTCTAGAATTCGAGGAACCCGTGTCCGGGCCTCTGGCTTTGGGATACGGTTGCCACTACGGGCTGGGGCAGTTCGTGCCCGCATACCGGGGTTCATGTGTGGCCGTCTAGACCGTCTTAGTGGAAATACCACCTTGGTGAAACGCCTGGTTATTGCCTTTCCGTACTGTGCGGCCGGCCCCGCGGTGCAGCTACCCTCACAGCCTGAATGGCGGTGAGGGTTAGGACGCCGACATGTCCAGCTAAGGGGGTGTCTTCGGCGGGACGGCTGGAGCGCTCAGTGCGGCTTGGGGGAGGCGACCTGCGGACCGCCCCGGTGGCCGAGAGTGCGGGCATCCGCGTTCGCAAAGATCGTGCCCAGATTGGCGCCCCCTGCCGGTTCTTGTCAGCAGAACGTCGAACGGTGCCCGCTATAGCAGGAAGTTGCTTCCTATTGCCGAAATCAATAAATACTAGGGTCGCGGTCTCTATGCCAGGGTAGGGTGGTAGATGGCCCTTTCGAGCCCTGGTGACGCACCAGACCGTCAAAACGCGAGGTAGTGGGGGGTCTCCTTAGGTGGTAGAGGATTTGCGCCGGCTTTTGCTGAAGGAGCTTCGTGCGGCCCTTGACAGAGATACCAAGGAAGCGATCGTTAGACGGACCCTGGAGTCTCGTAAGGATATTGGACGGACGAGGCGTGAGGCCCTTGAAGCGGTGGTTCGTACGTTAGGCATTCCTGGATTTAGAAGCCCAGAAAATGCACCAATACCGCTTGTGGCAAAAGAGCTCACAAAGGTTGTAGACCATAGTGACGTTGTACTTGGAATCCTGATCGACGCCTGGGTGGATGCCGTGCCGGATCTGGCCGGTATGGCAGCAGTCATGGTTGCAGATAGGTTAGGAGCCATAAGAGAACTTGCGGAGAGTGTGACTGAGCAACCAGAATTGGGGGACACCGTTGGAGCGGCTGCCGGACGCCTTGTAGATGAATCTCGGTGCGCTCCCGGCGAGGCTCGTGCAATTGTTTGCGCTCTTCTTTTGCGCTCACTTGAGAGTGAAGCAGGGGGCGAAGCGGAGCGACAGGCGGCACATTGTGCGAGTGCCCAGGATGTGGCTGCGGGTTCCGGGGCAAATGCATCTCTTTGGGATGAGTTTCTCGAGAGGCTGAGGGCTCTGCCTGCGGAGGCACGGGAATGGGAGAGCCTTTCCGATTTCCTAGACGTTGTTCAGAGGTTGGCTGCGGAAAAGGCATTAGAAAGAGAGGCTCGCAGCAACTTCGAGACTGCAGTGAAGCGCCTTCAGGAAGAGTGCGGTGACGCTTTGCGTTACTTTGGTATGAACAAGGTGGCCGAATGGGCCTGGGAGAAAGTACCGACTGGAAAGCGGAGCGAACTGACCCGGGAAGTGGATAGGCTACGCGATGCCTTACTGCAGCACTCCAAGTTGCGGATGCTTCCAGCTGCTACTTTGGTCGAGGAGCGAGAGCGGCGGGAGCAACTCTCAGCATTGGAACAGCAGGTCGAAGAGATGTTTAGACGCATTAAAGAGACACTGGGTTCTGCACCGCAGGGTGTTTCCGTGTCTCCAGAAGAAGCGGGCGAAAGTGAAGGCACGCTTTCGGAGTCTGAGTGTAAGACGGATGAAACCAACACTGAGCAAGAGGAAGGCTTATCTGTCTCAGACGACGCGCATGGAGAACGGCACCCTGGGGTGAGCCCTGAAGTGGAGGTACAAACCGATTACGGGGGTGCCCCGCTGGCGGAAACCAACATGGTTGCCACGGTGTCTGCCCAGGAGGTTGTGGCCTTTCCTACTGAGGTTGAAATTGGAATCTCCCTTCCCCAGACAGTAGTACCAAGTGTGCCCGAGAGCACTGGTTGGGAGGAACTATTCCTGCAGTTGATTCGAGTTGATGATTTGTCGGGTGCTTACTGGCTGTGTCGCTCGCTAGAGGCCAGAGGTCATCTGCCTCCTGTACCGTCGTGGCTGGTGGAGGTAGTCCAGGCGGCGCGCTGGCTTGAAATAGACAATCCATCTTTTGTCGGGGACCTATCGCGGATAGCCCGCCACCACCAGCCGGGCAGTAGCGATATTGAGGAAGTGCTGGCCTTGGCGGCTGCGCTACGTCCCGCAGTGATTGCACCTGCGACTGGGATGTTAGCGTGGCTCAGAACACCCGGTTGTTGCTCGGAGCTGAACAGTTTAGTAGAGGCCGTAAGGGACTTTGCGCACCTTGGGAAGTCCGTTCGACGCGTTGATCTACAGGGCGTGGCGGGGGCGGAGCAATACGAGCAGCAGATTAAAGCAGTAGTGGAGGCGGCGACAAGGTGGCTTGAGGAGGCGCCGCGCCGTCGGGCCAAGACTGCTCGGGCCACGAATGTGTGGATGAGAATGGTGGGTAAGGATAGTGAGCTACGGGCGATTTTGCAGTGGGTCGCGAGCGATGCCAGAGGCCAATTGGCACAGGCACGTGATCTTGTCAGCAAATGGATGGACCGAAAATTTCTCGAAGAAGGTATGGCGGAAATAGATCGCGAGATTATCGGAAGAAGGGTGTCTCCTATTGTTGGAGACGCACGGGATCAGGTTATCCGTAATGCCCGTGAGGCCTGCGAACTGGCCATGCGCTGGTGTGAAATGGTAGGAAGACAGGACGAAAGTGACACGAAAAAGCAAGAGTGGCTTAAACACCGAGTAGCCGCGCTACGTAACGGCGTCCAGGCTTCCCTTCCGATCATACAGACGTTGGTGTCGAAAACCGCTAGTGGGGACGGTTCCCAGCAGGTTGCCACGGCCATACTTTGCCTTGCGCGCTCTTGCGGCCAGCTCTGTTCCGACTTAGGTCTTGCAGGGCCACCTAGTATCGCGTGCAGCGCTGCGGAATGGAGTTGGCTAACCGTTGGCGTAGACGAATTGGAGGGGGCAATGGCGAGGCGGCTCTTGCTATTGCCCGAGATCGATTTTGATGCTGATGGCAAGCCAACACTTGAGAGTATGATTGCAGACGTTCTTCCAGAGTCGATCGGACGCAACACGAGCCTATCAAGGACCATTGAACGGTGGTTGGAGAAGAAGGATTATCGGTTCATTGGGACTCTCTTGCCTGCCGTCCAGGATGAAGAAGAACGGGCGACGCTTACCCAACACTATGAAGAGGAACTAAACGGAGCCCGGGCCGCTCTTGAAGAGGCACTCTTGAGAACCAGGGATGAGATAGAGCAGGCCGTGGTCGACGGAATTCTCTCTGCAGAGGAACGTACAGCGCTTTCTGCCCGCCTTCAGAATGTTGACCCCGCAACTGCCTTGAATTTCCCCCTTGAGCACGCACGACTGGAGGGAATTCGGGCTTCGGTACTCGAGGCACGCCGGGCTCGGCTGGAGGAACTAGGGAAAGAGTGGGCCGATCTAGAGAAGCGCCTTGCCACCTACCCTGGTGACCCAAACGAAAAGGCCAGAACTATCGAGGCAGTCCGGGGAGCTCTGGAGCGAGGGGATACACGCGTACTGGAGGAGTTCATTGCCCAACTCACGCAAATAATGGATTCAGGCCTGTCAATCACCGAAAGCCTCTCCGAGTCGCGCGAAGATCGTGACGTATTGGAACGCTTCCTTGAGGCATTTCCGCGTCTGACGGAACTCCTGGAAGAGCAGGGACTCTCTGCCCTTTCGGAGGCGGTCAGACACGGCAGGTCGTGGGCAGGACTCCCGCTCGCCAAGCTACCACGAAATGTGCGGGAAGAGACCCTTGCGGCCATAGAAGGGTGGCGAAAGCTCAAGCAGGGGACGCCCAGATCGGCGAATAATCAGCTTCACATTGCTTCTATTCTCCGCTACCTGGGGTTTAACATTGGTGCGCGTGCTGCGGATACGGTCACCGTTCAAGACACGGATGAACATATGCTGTACGCTCGGGTCGCGATGTCGGCGGGCGGTCGCTCGCCTGTGCCCCAGTTCGGGTCCCAGCAGCAGGGCGAGTACGATGTGGTGTGCGTCTGGGAGCGCCCCAGCGTTGATATTCTCACCGGGTGGATGCGCGATCGGCGTCTGCAGAACAAGAACAACATAATCATCTACTTGGGTCGAATGAGCCTGCGGCACCGAAGGCTTATGCGTCAGGTGGCCGGTGACCGGGGCCTTGCAATGATTGTGCTCGACGAGGTGCTTTTCGCTTTCCTGGCCGGGGAATGGCGAGAACGCTTGCCTTCGTTCTTCCGCTGTGCCCTCCCGTTTGCGGTGGTAAATCCGTACACGCCTTTCAGAGCTGGCGATGTGCCGCCGGAAATGTTCTTCGGGCGCAGGGAAATGGCTAGAGAGCTTCAGCTCGCCGAAGGCAGTTGCATTGTGTATGGGGGAAGGCAACTCGGAAAGTCGGCGCTTCTCCGACATGTTCAGCGTGAGTTCCACCAGCCGGAACGCGATCAGTTTGCCTGGGTAGAAGACATAAAGCTCGTCGGCTCGCCCACAAGTGATCAGCAGCCCGAGATGATCTGGGTGAAGCTGCGTGATATCTTCAAAGCACTGGGCCTTATTTCTTCGCGGACTACCACTACCAAGCCCGAGGCGATTGCGGCGCATATGCGGGAGACATTGCTGGCCAGCCCCCGGCGTCGCGTGCTTGTACTTCTCGACGAGGCTGACAACTTTCTGGACGCTGACGCTGCGAACAATTTCAAGGTTGTTGACGAACTGCGTATCTTGATGGGTAGCGTTCAGCGTCAACTCAAGATAGTGTTGGCTGGTCTGCACAATGTGCAGCGGTTCCAGGGACGCGGGAACCAACCACTGGCCCATTTTGGCTCGCCCTTGTGCGTAGGCCCCTTGGAGCCGCGCGCGGCGCAACAGCTTATTGAAGAGCCGTTAGCTGCTCTTGGATACCGATTTGCCGATAGCTCCGCCGTGCTAAGCATACTTTCATACACCAACTATCATCCCGGCCTTATCCAGCTCTTCTGCTACGAACTGCTTAACCGGCTCAACACCCGCTCCCTCGAGGGGCCTCCTTACCCCATTACGCGGGGAGATGTTGAGGCTATTTACCGGAATATCGAGGTGCGGAAACGTATCGCCGAGAGATTCGATTGGACCCTTGCCCTTGACCGCCGCTACCAGGCGATAGCTTGGTCGGTGATACTCGACCAGCAGGGAAAGAGGGACGGCTTCTCGCAGACGTACACGCCGCTGGAGCTGCTAAACCTGGCGCGGCAGTGGTGGCCCCAGGGGTTCGAGGGGACGGATATCGACCAATTGAGGGGCTTGCTGGACGAAATGTGTGGGCTCGGAGTGCTGGTCCGGGATAGCCAGGGGCATTACCGGTTACGCAGTCCTAATCTCGTTCGGCTTATAGAGGATGTTGAAACCAACCTGCTAAGTCTTTCCTACAAGGAGCCGGATGTAAAGAGGTTCGATGCCGACAGTTATCATGCCCCATTGAATGAGGAGGGACAATACAGCCCTCTCACTCACGCGCAGGAGACTAGCCTCAATCAGCCGCGTTTTGGTGTCGGCATCGTCTTCGGATCTGATGCGCTTGGCCTGGCAGGACTTAATGAGGCTTTCACGCGGTTTGTACCTGAGGAGCTTATCGCCAGCTCTAGAGCGGCTTTGATAGGGATGCCGGCCGGTATTGTTAGCGGGGATCAAATGGAAGCGTGGTTGGAGGAGTGTCTTGGGGCTAACGACAAATGCGAACGCCTGGTAGTGTGGCTACGAGTGGCGGGAGCCGATCTCGCCGGCGTCGTGGGCGCCGCACTCCGGTTCACGCAGCAGTACGGGAAGCGGCAACGTCAGTGGATGCGCATCTTGTTCATTCTGGACCCGGAGCACACTTGGAGGTGGCTAGGCCTTCCCAAGAGCGATAGGCTGTTTCTGGAAAATCAAGTGGATGTGGCGACCTACCTTAGGCGCTGGAATCTGCGCTCTGTCAGTCAACGGCTGGCGCAACGGGATAAGATCCATTCTGAGGAAGTCTGTCAGGAGGTGCTTCAAGCTACGGGAGGCTGGCCATATCTCCTGGATGAACTATTTAGGCGCTGTGGCCTCCATGACGACCCGCGCCCGTATGCGTCTGAACTCAGGCAGGAGCTGGCAACTAGTGGTTCTCCCCTCTCTCTGGGCTTTTGGAAAGCCTTGGGCCTTGATGCCCACCGTAACGTTCTTCGGATGCTAGAATTCATCTTGAAAGAGAGGGAGATCCCCGTCGACCTTGCAGAGCCGTGGCACCTTGCCGAGTTGATCGGTCCCGCAGATGCCCAACTTGCCACCGAGGAAGTTGAAGCAACCTTGCTCTATCTAAGGTACATGGGGACCATCGAAACTACCAGAGACGGTTCGCTGCGGGTCGAGCCAGTTATCGCGGGGATGCTCCGGCAGTCATGACCCAGGCAGGGCTCTCTTCCCTGTTATTCCGGGTGCCTACTGCCAGGTTGCTTATCTCTCGCGTCGCAGGGGACTTGGCTGAGAGGCGCAGCGTCTTGCTCTTGCTCCCAAACGGGATCGGGCCCGATGAGATATGGCATGTACTCTCGGACGATCTGTGGCGCCGCGAGGTAGATTTTGGTGAGGTATGGCTGCCCGACGCGCGTGGAGGATGGACGGTGGCTTCCGCGCTGGGGGAGAAACTCGGGGTCAAGTGGCCTTCCCCAACCGCCTCGAGGACTACTGCCAACCTTGTTTTGGCCGAGTCTTTGCCCGACGTAATCTACCTCGGTGGGTTTGCCGAACTGCCATTCGAGGCGCGACGGCCGTGGCTCGATTTCGTACTTCAGTGGGCCCAGGAGGTCAAGAACGCTATCGATGTCGGGCGGGAACCAGCCGCCCTATGTCTCATCACGCCCGGCTGGGCTTTACCTGTCGCTGATCTTCCTGGGCGGATACACCTCTCAGTACGGTACTGGTGGGGTATCCCTTCCGCCTTGGAAACGCGGCTTATCTGCCGTCTTGGTTCGGACGATGGCCGGGACAGCAATACGGCAGTACTTTGGCGCGAACACCTTCTTCCCTCTCTATGTGGTAGTGACGCGGAGCTTGTCGAGTGGCTGTGGGACGACGTTTACGATGGCATGGACCGCCTGGCTGATCGCCTCTCGGAGTTTGCCAAGCGGCGCGGGTGGACAGCGGAGATTCTTCGAGGATTAGTTGTAGACGCATGGCAGGGCAAGGAGCCCGACTATGTTCGTCCGATCAGTCCGGACCCTTCGTATTCGGCGCTGTGGGCATACGGTGTGCTATGGTATACCCAGGAATACGGTGTGGAGTTGCACAGTGCAGCTTTAGCTCTCCTAGGGAGGGTTGACGAGATCAGACACCGAGTATGGCGAGGCCAGGCTGCGCTTCTTTTGCCGCTTATAGACGAGTTGAGGGTGGAGCTATGCCAGCACCTGACTAGGCTCTATGGCGTGGACTGGGTCACGCGTTGGCAAGAGCCCATTGACCCGCGGGAGGCCACGGAAGTTCGCAAGAGCCCTCTAGCTTGCCAATGGGGTCACCTTGAACACCTGCTAAAGAATTGTCCTGCGCTGCGTGCGCATAGATCTTGGCTACAAGCGGTTGCGCTTGCGCGGTCAATTCGGAACAGGTTAGCGCATTACCACCCGGTTGATTACGGGAGCTATACCGCGCTGTACAGGGAGGCCAATCGGGTTAGGGAAGTGTTGTAGAGTGCTCCTATCAAACACAGGTTCATAGCCTCCTTGCGTGGCGGCCGGCACAGAACTGGTACCGGATTTCGGCTCCGGCCACAACTTCGTTGCCTCTTGGGCCGGGAGCGGATCCAGGAGGGCGAAACTTCTCCGACGAACGGACGCATGTCCTGGCCGGGCGCAAGACAACCGCTAAGGGAGAGGGAAACATGGTTAAGCAGGGGGTGGCCAAAAAATGAGTGCCCAGGTATATGTCTGCCTTGCCCGTAGAAACCCTTATGTGCTGTGAGGCTGATTCTGTTGGTACCGGTAGGCTGGGCAGGGTATAATGGAGGTGGCGTCCGACAGCGACGAACCGTGCAAACTGCCGGCGAGGTGAGAATCGTGGTCCGCGAACTGCGTCTGGAGACCGTGGTGGAGCGCGACGGCGAGATTTATCTCCATGACCTGCCCTTTAGGAAAGGGGAGAAAGTGGAAATGACGGTACGCCCCGTCAAGGCGGGCCAAGCGAAGCCACCGCTTACGGCGCGCCAGCTTCTGGCCTCCGGTCTGGTGGGCATGTGGGAGGACCGGGACGATATCGGCGATAGTACAGCCTATGCCCGGCAGCTGCGGCAGTTAGCCGAACGCCGGGGCAGGGATTAATATGATCGTGCTGGACACGGACGTAATGGTGGACGTGCACTACCGGGATATTGAGGGGCTGAAAGCAGTCGAGCCCTATAGCCGTTCCTAACCCTACGGATGACCGACCTGGCCAGACGATGATCCTGCGCACGCGAGTATTTTTGATAAGGTTCGGTCCGAGCCTGCGCCACACTGCCTCGGCCCGTCTAGGCGCCTCTACCACTTGCTGAGCTCGCCCCCTTGTTTTTCGGCTGGCCGGATGCGTTCCACGGCCTGCCGGAGCCGTTCGCTGCTGGGGGTCGGTGGTTCAAATCCACCATCGCCCACCAGAAAAGTCAACGGCCCGCGGGCTCGGGTGGGTACCGCAACAAGCGGCAACGGTACCGCAACCAGGCCCTATTTCTCTCCGCTGTTCTCGCCAAGCAGGAGATTTTGGGAGCGTTGGTGAATAAGGTGGATTACTGGCGGCGACTTCATTTTCTGTTGTCTCTCCCTGGCAGCTCATACGGTTGCTACGGACCGTATGATCCGTTTCTCCCGGCCCTCAGTACTAGAGGGTATCGGCAGCCGCCTTGGTCGCCGCATTGGGCACCAGGTCGAGCCTAACGTGCAACCCGAGCTTTCTAGCTATCTTCTGGACGGACCGCAGAGACGGCAGGTGCCTCCCGCTCTCCAGCCTGGCTATGACCGACTGCGGGACACCCGCCCTTTTGGCGAGTTCTTCCTGCGTCAGATTCAGGTCTAGGCGGAGCTTTATCAGCGCGCGCCACCTGATGGCTCAGTTCTGTTTCCCCCATGCGTTGCCACAATGGTGTACACGCTCACGGGCTCACCTCCTTCCCGTAAGGGGTCGGCCTTCTTCTCCCTCTTGTGCTGTTCATAGCGTTCGTGCTATATTTGATCTGAAAGGGGCAGGGTTATGGTCTACATGGACGTCGAGCCCATTGTTGATTTTCTGGCTTCCCTGGACCCCCGCTTGCGCGCTAAGGTATACCGCGGCATTGACCTCCTCGCCAACAACTGGCCCCTGATCGGGGAGCCGCACGTGAGGCATGTTAGCGGGTACGCCGGCCTGTGGGAATTGAGGGAAGGCCTGGGGAACGTCAAAGTCAGGGTGTTTTTCTTCCAGGCCGCCCCTAACGTGTTGGTGGCTGTTCACGGTTTCGTTAAAAAGAGCCGCAAGACGCCGCGGCGAGAGCTATCCCTGGCCTCAAGAAAAGCGAGTACGAGCGGCGAATGCGAAAGGAGTGATCAATGTGCTCGACTACCGAGACGCCCTCCGGGAAGAGCTCAAAGACCCGCATTTTAAGGCGGCCTGGGACGAATTCGACCTGGAATACCAGGTGGCCGGCCTCTTGGTGAAGCTCCGCGCCGAAGCGGGGTTGTCCCAGGAAGAGTTGGCCCGTAGGATTGGGACCACGCAATCAGCCATCGCCCGGATGGAAAGCGGCAAGGTGGTACCCCGTCTGGAGAGCCTGGCTAAAATCGCCCAGGCCTGCGGCAAACGGTTAGAGCTAAGCTTTCGTTGACCTCTCTGCCCCTTAGGGAGGCTGCCTAAAAGTATTGCTTACCTTCACGCCCGGTCGCTGGCAGTCGCTGGCCGAGCATTCCGCCGAGGCAGTCCAGGAGGTGGAGGCTCTGCTGGCTGTTTTGCAGAACCCCAGCCTGGAACCCTTTGCGGTTGACCTGCTCCAGGTCGCGCGTTTTCACGACTGGGGGAAGGCCCCTACAGTCTTAACTCTGTTAAGGATCGGGAACATCACACGCCTCGTTGAGAAACTGCCGTTGTAGTATTGCCCGCCTCTTTGGCCCGGGAGGCACGGGGCCGAACTTGGTGCAAAGCGGCACGGGCACGACCTCGTAGGGCCGCATCATCTCGTGGTCCTCGTGCTCGAGAATGTGACAGTGCCAGACGTATTGGCCGGCAAAGGCGCCGAACCGGGCGATGATGCTCGTGACCTGCCCCGGGTTGGCCCGCACGGTATCCTTCAGTCCCCGTTCGTTGGGGTCCGGGGGAACGGGAGGCCCGGTGAAAACGAGTTCCCGCCGGGAGCGGTAGCGGTCCACGTCGAAGGGCCGCCGCTCGAGGATCTGGAACTGGACGAGGTGGAGGTGGATGGGGTGGGCGTCCTCGGTGAGGTTGATCAGCCTCCAGACCTCTACGGAGCCCAGCCGGGGCTTCTCGGACACGGGCGCGCTCCAACGCTTCCCGTCGAGCAGCAGGAGCAGGCGGCCGAATGGGTCTTGCGCTTCCACCAGGGCGAGGTCCCTGGTCAGCGCGGCCGCGGCCGGCGAGAACCGCTCGATCGGCCGCAGGGATGAGGGCACCGTGCTGGTATCAGGTTCCGACAGCGGCAGGGTCACCCGGAACTCCATCACCTGGCTTGTATCCTCCGTAGGCGGATCGCCTCCGGGGAAGGGAGCGGCGGCGCCGTTGACCAGCCTGATCGTCTCACCGGCGAAGGCGGAGAAGTCGACCACCACGTCCGCCCGCTCGCCCGGAGCCAGGGTCAGCTCGGCGACGGGCACCGGCGCCTCGAGCAGCCCGCCGTCCGTGCCGATCTGAATGAAGGGCTGGCCGGAGGTGAAGCTCAGCAGGTAGAAGCGGCTGTTAGAGCCGTTGAGCAGGCGGAAGCGGTACTTCCGCGGCTCCACCTCCAGGTAGGGCCACACCTTGCCGTTGACCAGAATGGTATCGCCGAAGAACTCGGGGACGATCGAGGGGTCCACCCCGGGCACCGGCGGGTCGGGCTGGCGCGGGTAAAAGAGCGAGCCGTCCGCATTGAACGAGCGATCCTGAATGACCAGGGGGATCTCGAACCGGCCGCCGGGCAGATTGAGTTCCAGCTCAAACGCGTCGCGGATGAGGTAAAAGCCGGCCAGGCCGGCATAGACGTTTAAGCGCGTAATGCCCAGGGCGTGGTCGTGGTACCAAAGGGTGGCCGGCCGCTGGATGTTGGGATAAAAATAGACCACGCTTCTAAAGTGGGGCCCGACCTCGCGGAAATCCCTGGTGAACCAGGCCTCGGGGTGACCGTCGCTGTAGGCCGGAACCTCGCCGCCGTGAAGGTGCACCACGGTGCGCACCAAGGGGTTGGGGGGATGCGCGCCGTGGACGGTGCGATCAACCGGTAACAGGTGCTCGTCCGGCAGGTCGTTGACCCACCTGACTTTTACTCTTTCGTGCCTCAGCACCTCAAAGGTAGGTCCGGGGTAGACGCCTTCATATGCCCACACCGTGGTTTCGGGCAGATCGCGGTGAAGTTTTTGCTTTACCTGCCGCATCCGCACCTCATAATAGGCGGCGCATGCCAGGTAGCCCTTGGGCTTAAGCACGGCGGGAATAGGCAACGGGTCAACGAATTTTGCCAATGCCATCGTATGTTATCCCTCCCAGAATCTCCTACTCTAGGATATGCATAGAAGAGATGCGTTCGTTCTTGGTTTTTCGTTACCGGTGGTGTCAATCCGCAAATTAAACTGGCTGCCGATTCTCAGAGTTCGTTGCCCGGATCGGATGGACTTCTTAAGGCAGGATTTTCCTTATTACAAAACGAATCGTACCAAGGATCGATTCTGGGGGGCAGTGGTATGGCTCGGGCGGGCCATACCGTCAAGTTCCGGCAAGTCGGTCCGTGGCGATTAGCTGCACCGAGCTGGCCCTCATACGCGGGCGCTCCCTTTGAAGATTAGCCTGTCAGGCCACGGAGCTCGTAACCGGGGCATCGTGCCCGGACTTCTCGCATACGCTCTTGTGGTTATGAAGGGGATGCCCCGGAACCGGCTCAGCCGGGGCGAATTAGGGGGAGGAAGCCAAGCGGTTATGTGCCCTGAAGGCAACCGGCCCAGCCCGGTTCGCTCCAGCTCATTAGCCAGGGCGCATTCGCGGATCTCGCCTGTGGGACGGCATGACGGGCGCGCCCAATGCCCCTGCGTGGCGCGCCCTCACTCCTGTTTAACCCCCAACGGAATCGGAGACCGGGCGCCACCACCGGCACGTGGCGGGCGGACGCCGGGGTGGACCATCCGGACGCCGGACCGCAAAACTAATTTTCATGGCCCCCGCCAAAACCGGCAGGAATTTCTTGCGCGCCTGGCAAATTGTGCATATCAAAGGGAGGCAATGATTCCCGCTCCTGCCCCGGTTCCCGGAAGTAGGCCGCCGCTTCAAGCTCTACAAGCGCCAACGAGGCCGACGGCCCGGTATTCAAGATTAAAAACGACCCCCGCGTCACCCGCGTGGGCCGGGTCCTCAGGCGCACCAGCCTGGACGAGCTTCCCCAGTTCATCAACGTGCTCAAAGGGGACATGAGCGTGGTGGGCCCGCGCCCGCCCCTTCCCCACGAAGTGGAGCAGTACGACGGCGCCTGGCGGCGAAGGCTTTCGGTCAAGCCCGGCATCACCTGCATCTGGCAGGCCACGGCCAGAAACCACGCCAGCGCACATAGACCGCTGGAGCCTGTGGCTGGATATCAAGTTCGTGGCCCGCACCGCCCTGGCCGTCCTGGGCATGACAGGGCAGTGAGGGCAGACAGTTTCATTGCCCAGACTTCCCGGTTATGGTAAGATAAGGCCAGGAGGGAGGCCGGATGGCTATGCCTCGAGAGGAGATCGAGAAGCCGCAGGAGCAGATAGCTGCCGGGGCGGAAAGCCCCGGGCCGGGCGGTGGAGGTCCCTACCGGGGCTTTGATCCTTTCATACAGTACGTTCTTCACCGGCTGGACAGCATAGAAGCTAGCCTGCGCGGAGAGATAAAGCAGTTAGAGGGCAAAGTGGACGCCAAGATAGAGCAGTTGGACGCCAAGATAGATGACAAGATAGAGCAGATGGGTGCTAGGCTGGATGACAAGATAGGCAAGCTGGAAAACAAAATAGACAGGTTGCACGGAGAAATTCACTGGCTTATCGGGATCGTAATCGGCGCAGCAGGTCTCGCCGTGGCAATAGTTGCCTGGTTGTCCCAGGCCAGGTAGACCCCGCCAGCCAGACCTCGACTACATAGACCGCTGGAGCCTGTGGCTGGATATCAAGCTCGTGGCCCGCACCGCCCTGGCCGTGTTGAGCCTGACGGGGCAGTAAGGGAGCCTCGCCTTGCTCGCGCATACACAACCGGCGGCCCGCACCTGCCCGGGATTTCGCGCCTGACCGGTCAACAGGGGGCTCGAATGGTGAAGGACTACCGTGATCCGCTTTACGGCTTTATCACCGTGAACGATTGCGAACAGCGAATCATCGATACGCGCTACTTCCAGCGGCTGCGGAACGTAAACCAGCTAGGCACCACGTTCCTAGTCTACCCCAGCGCCATGCATACTCGTTTTGAGCACTCGCTGGGCACCCTCTTTGTGATGGACAAGATGCTGGACACATTGCTGTCCAGATACGGCAAGGTTCTAGGATGGTCACCAGCCGAGGCGGCTGCGTACCGGCGCATGGGCCGGTTGGCCGGGTTGCTGCACGACCTGGGACACGCGCCGTTCTCCCATGCGGCGGAGGGGCTTTTTCCGGGTGGTCTGGAGCACCAAGATTACACCTTGCTCCTAATCACTTCTACGGAGATAGCCGACCTCATTGACGGCTTCCTCGGACCGGGAGGGGCGACCACGGTGGCCGAAATTGCCGTGGGTGCGGCCAAGGATAGGAATGCGGCCTTCGTCTCTGAACTGCTGACGGGAGACTTCGGTGCCGACCGCATAGACTATCTAATCAGGGACTCCTACCACCTGGGGGTGCAGTACGGTCGCTTTGACGTTCACCGCCTCCTTAACACCCTGATGGTGCGGCAGCACCATGAAGACGGCGGACCGGAGCTGGTTTTGGAGGAAGGCGGCATCCACACCGTGGAGGGATTTCTCCTCGCCCGTTACTTCATGTTCCTAGACGTGTACTATCACAAGACGAGGCGCATTTTAGATTACCACCTGGCAGAATTTCTAACGGCGACCTTGAAGGGAGGAACCTACCCCCGCGACGTAGAAGATTTTGCCGGGTGGGATGATCACCGGGTGTGGTCCTTGTTGAACGCGCACAGGAATCATGATGCGGCGCGCCGTCTCCTTGAGCGTCGGCACTTCCGGGCCGCCTTCGAAACCAGTGATCATCCTGACCCGGTAGAACTGGAGCGGTTCGACTGGCTCAAGGCGGAGGTTAAGGCTCGGTTTGGCGAAGAGCAGATCCGTTTCGACGAGGCCACCAGGGCGCCGTACGCCTACGAGCGACCACCGATCTATGTCCGTCACCGGGACGGCTATGTTCCCCTGAAGGATCGATCCTCCCTGGTCCGCGATCTGAGGCGAATCGAGAAATGCCGTGTTTATGCAGAGCCCGCGATCAGGGATGAGGTAGAGAGCTTCTGCGATTACTTCTGGAAACAGAGGCAGGCAAGAAGAGGAGGTGGATGAAATGGGCGAGCGGCTCAGGCGCCTGGGAGCAGTAGCCCAGGCAGTGTGCGCGGGCACGGAGAGGGGCTTGCCCGTGGGCCACACTCTACTGCAGAAGCTCTTTTACTTCCTGGAGCATGGCAAGGGGCGAGACTTGGGGTACCGCTACCGGCTCTACCACTACGGCCCGTACTGCCAGGAGGTTTGGGCGGACCTGAGCTACCTTGAGGATGTAGGTGCGGTATCCATTCGCGGCGGTCCCAACGGTTACGGTTACCATATCTATGCTCGGGAAGATATCAAGGGCCTCGTAAGCTTCGCTGACGAAGACCTCAGGAAGCAAGTGAATAGCTTGGTGGAGTTCCTTGGTGGCCGGTCGGCGCGGGAGCTGGAATGCTTGGCTACCACCCACTACGTTTACAAAGAGCTCCGGCGGGCGCGGCAGGATTCTGCCCCTGCTTGGGAGACGGTAATGCAGGGGGTGCGGGCCCTAAAGCCGCACTTGAGCGAGGACGAGGTTCGGGCGGCCTGGCAGGCCTTGCAGGAGAAGGGCTTGTTATGAAGCCCGGATAAAGCGGCCCTCCCCCTTTGCCCGTAGGAGGTCAGGCGCCTGGTGCTGGCCCTGGCCGTCAAGCTCGATACGCCCGGGCCGGTGTTCTACGCCCAGGAGCGGGTGGGCCTGCACGGCCGCCGCTTCAAGCTCTATAAGTTCCGCACCATGGTTAAGGACGCGGACAAGCTCCTGCCGCAGTTGCTCTCCGCCAACGAGGCCGACGGGCCGGTATTCAAGATTAAAAACGACCCCCGCGTCACCCGCGTGGGCCGGGTCCTCAGGCGCATCAGCCTGGACGAGCTTCCCCAGTTCATCAACGTGCTCAAAGGGGACATGAGCGTGGTGGGCCCGCGCCCGCCCCTGCCCCACGAGGTGGAGCAGTACGACGGCGCCTGGCGCCGGCGGCTGTCGGTCAAGCCCGGCATCACCTGCATCTGGCAGGCCACGGCCAGGAGCCACGCCAGCACACATAGACCGCTGGAGCCTGTGGCTGGATATCAAGCTCGTGGCCCGCACCGCCCTGGCCGTCCTGGGCATGACGGGGCAGTAAGAGGTCGTGCTCTGGCCGGGGTTGTTGTGGTAGGATAGAACTGAATTCCGTATGGGAGGTAGTTCATATTGGAAGGGCCACAACGGTTAAGAGAACGGTATATAGTAGATGCTGCCGGTAGAAAGCAGGGGGTCATCATTCCGGTGGCGCGGTACCGGCGCCTGCTAGAGGACCTTCACGACTTGGCAGTAGTAGCGGAGCGGCGGGAGGAAGCCTCGGTTCCCCTGGAGGAAATCAAACATCGGCTGAAAGAGGATGGAATACTATAGCGTTTATCTCAAGCCCTCCGCGGAAAAGGATCTGCGGCGGTTGTCTCCGCCGCTGGTTTCACGTGTTTTGGCGGCAATTGAGGGGTTGCGGTCGGCGCCCTTTCCTCCGGGCGCGGTTAAACTGACCGGCGCACAGCGCGTTTATCGGCTCCGGGTCGGCGACTACCGCATCATATACGAGGTTAATGCCCACACCCGCGAGGTAACGGTATACTATGTCCGGCACCGTCGGGAGGCCTATCGTAGCCTACCATAAAGCAGGTGTAACTCGAGCATCGCCGGGCAGTAGGGGGTGTGCTCGGCCCATGCATAAAGATTACCGTGAGATGGGTGAACGGCGGAGGCGGCTAGGAGCCATGGCTCAGACGGTGCACGCGGGCTCTTCTATTTCCTAGAGCACGCGGAGGGCATCGATTTGGGCTACCGCTACCGCCTGTACCACTACGGCCCGTATTGTCACGAGGTGTGGGCTGACCTGAGTTACCTTGAAGGCATCGGCGCCGTGGCCGTGATACTACACGCCCCGAACGCCCGGAAGAACAGAATAGGAGAAAAAGGCGGCATACGAAGCAAGAATAGTCGAGCAAGAGCGCTCGGAAGGCCGTGCATCTGGCAGGCCACGGCCAGGAGCCACGCCAGCGCACATAGACCGCTGGAGCCTGTGGCTGGATATCAAGCTCGTAGCCCGCACCGCCCTGGCCGTCTTGGGCATGACGGGGCAATAGGGGAGAACCTTCGTCATTGACCACCGGCTCGATTATGGAGTATGATAGTGGCCAGGAAGGGGGAACGGTCATGGCGGAAATCCGGGCTGCGGCCCGTATCACCGGAAAGGGGCAGGTACAGGTACCTCTAAGCATCAGAAAGGCAGTAGGGGCAGAAATCGGGGACGATTTGCTTTTCGCGGTGACGGACGACGGCCGCATAACGGTCGAGTTGCGTAAACGCACCCGCCTTAGGCACCTAGGGGGGGTTCTGCGGACCGAAAGGCAATTTCCGGGCATTGAAGAGGAGGAAGTGGGTGCCCGCGAGGCGTGGGTCCGGCGGCGACAGGCGGGCACTGAGAAGTGAAGAAGGCTTGGGTGGATGCCAATGTAGTGCTACGGTTCTTGCTGCGGGATGACGAGCGGTTGTATGCCAAGGCGGCAAGGATTATGGACCTGGTGGAAGAGGGTCAACTTCTTCTGCTAGTATCGCCCCTCACGGTGGCCGAACTGGTGTGGACCCTCGAGTCGTTTTACGCCCTTCCCAGGGAGCGTATCAGAGAAGTTCTGTCCGCCTTTCTGACCGCAAGCGGTGTCGAGGCGGAGGAGCGGCAAGTGGTGCTGGCCGCCCTTGAGGACTATGTGGAGCAAAATGTTGATTTTATCGATGCCTACCTGGCCAGGCATGCCGTGGCCAGGGGGGTGCCTCTGGTGTGCACCTTTGATCGGAAACACTTTTCCAGGCTGCCCGTCCGCACTCTTCTGGGGCCGGAAGGGCAGCAGCAGGAGACACCTCCTTAAATTAGGCCGGCTATTTCCCGGCCGGGGCGTACTTACGCACTGCGGGTCTGACCGCGAGCACTTTTCATGCCGGTGGCGACGCCCAACAGGCCGCCCACCCAACCCGGTCGCCGGGGCGGTCACGTTATAGGCGTGGCTTTTTCCTCCGCGAAGCGGTGGTATACTGCGCATAGAGCGGCCGCGAGCCGTTGTCGCCGGCCCGCCCGAGGGGTCAGATAAGGAGGTGAAGGGCGGTGGGCACAGCCAACCCGCAGGAGTTCGAGGAGCTAATCCGGCAGAAGCTGCCGGAGTTGCTCCGGCGGCGACCGGAGTTCCGGCACGAAATCATGGGTATAATGGCCGAGACCCTGGCCACCAAGGACGAGCTGGCAGCCATTCTGAAGCGATTGGAGGCCCACGAGGAGGCCAGCCGCCGCCGCTTTGAGGCTATGGAGCGTCGCTTTGAGGCCATAGAGCGCCGCTTTGAGGCCGTAGATCGTCGCTTCGAGGCCGTAGAGCGCCGCTTCGAGGCCGTAGATCGTCGCTTCGAGGCCCTAGAGCGTCGCCTGGAGGGGGTAATTACCGATCTGCGGGACCTGCGCCTGGAAGTTTCCGCCTTAAGCGGCAGGCTCGGACGCGGCCTGGAGGACATCGTGCGCCAGACGGTAGAGCGCTTCTCCGGGCAGAAGTTCCGGGAAGCCAAACGTCTGGTGCTGCAGGACGAGGCCGGGGAGCTGTACGGCGTGCCGGCGGAAGTGGAGTTCGACCTCTACCTGGCGGACGATTTGAGCTGGGTGGTGGAGGTCAAGTCCCACGTCAAGACGGGGGACGTACTAAACTTCTACCGCAAGAAGCTCTTTGCCGAGGCCCAACTGGGCCGCCCCCTCAAGGGGCTTTTAATCAGCGCCAGTATCGACCGGCAGGCCAAGAAGAGGTGCCGGGAGCTGGGGCTGGAAGTCATGTGCCGGGCCGTCGTCCAAAACCGGGCCTAGCGCCCACCGGCGCCCGCAAGTGTTCCGGCTCCAAAATTACTTTGCAGCCCCCGCCAAAACCGGCAGGAATTTCTTGCGCGCCTGGCAAATTGTGCATACCAAAGGGAGGCAATGGTTCCCGCTCCTGCCCCGGTTCCCGGAAGCGAGACCCAGGGCAAAGAAGAGAGAAGAAAAAAGGGGGATACGAAGCAAGAACATTCCCAAACCGACCGGTAACGGCAGCCGGTCGTCCGTCATTGCGCGCCTTGGGAGGAGGTAGAAACCGGTCATGCTGCGCCATCGCGTGCGCGAGCTGCGCCTCGCCATGGCCGTGGTGGAGGCGGGCGCGGTGTTCGTTTCCGCCGCCCTGGCCGCGGCCGCCCGCTTCCCCAGCCTGGAGCAGGCGGCGGCCGTCCTGCAGGCCCAGCTCGGTCCCCACCTTTTCTGGGTAACCTGGCTCGTTCCGGCGGCCTGGGTGGTGCTGCTGGACGGCTTCGGGCTTTACCACCCCCGGAGGCTGTGGGCGGCCCGGGAGGAGGCCCTTTTGGTGCTGCGGGCCTGGCTCTTACTGGGCGCCGGCCTGGCCGCCTTCCTGGTGCTGGCCAAGGTGGACGTAAGCCGCCTGTTCTTGGCCTATTTCCTTTCCTTCCTGCTTTTGCTCACCCTGGCCCTGCGGCTAGCCCTGCGCGCCGGCTTCAGCTTCCTGCGGCGCCGGGGCCGCAACCGGCGTTACCTCTTGCTGGTGGGGGGCGGCGGCCGGGGCCGGCGGCTTTTGCAGGGGCTAAGGCGGCACCCGGAGCTGGGCATAGAGGCCGTAGGGTACCTGGACGACGACCCCTCCCCGGAAATGGCGGTGGACGGCCTGCCCCGCCTGGGGCCGGTGGAAGCCCTGGAAGAGGTGCTGCACTCCCGGGTGGTGGACGAAGTGGCGGTGTGCCTGCCGCTCTCCGCCCTGGACAAGCTCAACCGGGTAATAGAGGTGTGCGAAGCCGAGGGCAAGCAGGTGCGCCTGCCGGTGGACTTCTGGCCCACCCGGGTCTTTAAGGGCCGGCTGGCCGAGTTCGAGGGCGTGCCCCTGCTCACCCTCTCCTGCGGCCCGGATAGGGAATTGGCCCTGGCGGCCAAGCGGCTGTTCGACCTGGCCTTCTCCGTCCTGGCGCTGGCCCTCACCTCCCCGCTCTTTCTTCTCATCGCCCTGGCCATCAAGCTCGACTCCCCCGGCCCGGTCTTTTACGCCCAGGAGCGGGTGGGCCTGCACGGCCGCCGCTTCAAGCTCTACAAGTTCCGCACCATGGTTAAGGACGCGGACAAGCTCCTCCCCCAGCTTTTGGCGGCCAACGAGGCCGACGGGCCGGTGTTCAAGATCAAAAACGACCCCCGCGTCACCCGCGTGGGCCGGGTCCTCAGGCGCACCAGCCTGGACGAGCTGCCCCAGTTCATCAACGTGCTCAAAGGGGACATGAGCGTGGTGGGCCCGCGGCCGCCCCTGCCGCACGAAGTGGAGCAGTACGACGGCGCCTGGCGCCGGCGCCTTTCCGTCAAGCCCGGCATCACGTGCATCTGGCAGGCCACGACCAGAAACCACGCCAGCTTCGAGGAATGGGTGAAGATGGACCTGGAGTACATAGACCGCTGGAGCCTGTGGCTGGATATTAAGCTGGTGGCCCGTACCGCCCTGGCCGTCCTGGGCATGACGGGGCAGTAAGCGCACGGCATTCGCGTTGCCCGTACTTCCCGTTTATGGTAGGCTGGAGGCAGGGGGGAGGCGGGACGGCTGTACCTCAAGATGACCTCTGAAGCCTCAGCGGCAGAGTATGCAAGCCGGAATGGTTGCGTCGGCACGCCGGGTGGGGAGCGGGGTAGGGAACGCGGTGGCCGGAACGGCAAGATACCCGGAAGACATCGCAAAAGCGTTGAGCGCATATCCGGGTCCGGTGGCCAAAGAGTACGTTGCGAAAGCGCAGAAGGTGATAGAGTGGATAAGGCAGACCGCGCATCTGGAATCGGAACCCTGATAAGCGCTTACCTTCGGATCCTATCCTCTCTCGGTATCGAAGTTTCTAGAGTTTACCTCTTCGGTTCGTGCGCTAGGGGAAGCGAACGGGGGGACAGCGATATAGATCTGATTGTCGTTTCCCCTAGTTTTGAAGGTATGGATCTACGGCAGCGGGCCGTCATTTTAGGAAGGGCCGCCGGGAAGCTAATGGCGCCCATCGATGCCAGGGGGTATACGCCGGAGGAAATTAGTCTCGATAGGCTGGACCCCGCCGGCTTCCTGTGGGATGTTCTCGTAAGGCAACCCGTGGTGGAATATGCCCAACCTCCCGACCAAGGAAGACCTGAAGCTTAAGTTCATAAACGTGCTCCGGCCCGTATTGTCACGAGGTGTGGGCTGACCTGAGTTACCTTGAAGACATCGGCGCCGTGACCGTGATACTACACGCCCCGGACGCAGCCAGCTCGCGTAACCGCACAACTCGGGCCTGTGGCTGGGCCTGAAGCTGGTGGCCCGCACCTGCCTGGCGGTGCTAACCATGACGGGGCAGTAGGGGGTTAGGCCTTGGGAGGGCAGTGAGTAGAGGTGGAAGTTATTGTACTCGGTCTAGGTTATGTTGGCGCCGTAGCGGCCGCGGCTCTGGCCGTTACGGGGAAAAAAGTCGTCGGTATAGACATTGATCACCATAAAGTGACTGCGTTTCAGGCTGGAAGGGTGCCCTTTTACGAGCCCGGCCTGGCCGAGCTGGTGGAGCAGGCGAACAGAGCAGGCAGTCTTTCGTTCGCCACGCCGGACGAAATAGACACTCTGGACGCGCAGGTAGCTGTCATCTGTGTGGGAACTCCTTCGCAGCCAAATGGGGCGGCCGACCTTTCGCAGGTCCGCGCTGCCGTTCAGTGGGTTAGGGATAAGTTTCGTGGTCCAGGGGTGGTGGTAATGAAGAGCACCATACCTCCCGGGACCGGGCGGCGCCTGGTGGCTCAGTATTTGAGTGGGGGCGATAAGAGGATCTCCTATGTGTCGAATCCGGAGTTCCTGCGGGAAGGTCAGGCGGTGCATGATTGGTTCCATCCTGACAGAATCGTTATAGGTGGGGAGGAACCCGAAAGCATTGAAATGGCACGTTCTCTCTTTACTGGGATAGACGCCCCGGTGGTCATAACGGATATCACAAGCGCCGAACTTATCAAGTATGCGGCCAACGCCTTTCTGGCCACCAAGATTAGTTTCATTAACGAAATCGCCAACTTGTGCGAGAAGCTGGGCGCGAACATTGCGGACGTCACTCGGGCCATTGGCCTCGACCCACGCATCGGCCCCAGCTTTCTGCAGGCGGGCATCGGCTACGGCGGCTCGTGCTTCCCCAAGGACGTCCGGGCTTTGGATTTCCTCGCCACGGCCAACGGCCATAGCTTTGAGCTACTTCGGGCGGTAATCAGCGTCAATAACCGGCAGCGCCTTCTGCCAATACGAAAGCTGAGGGAGCGGCTGGGCGATCTGGCGGGTAAGCGGGTCGCGGTCCTTGGCCTGGCATTCAAGCCTGGCACCGACGACGTGCGCGAAGCCCCGGCCATCGATATCGTCCGCCTGCTCCTGGACGAAGGGGCCGAAGTTCGGGTGTACGACCCACTGGCCTTGGAAAATGCGAGAAGCGTTCTGCCGCCGCAAGTTACCTTCGCGCCTTCTGTCCTCGCGGCTATCGCCGGGTCCAATGCGGTGGTATTGGCCACCGAGTGGCCAGAGTTTATCCGCTTCGACTGGGGAGAAGCCGCCAGCTACATGCAGCCGCCCCGGGTAGTCGTGGACGGGCGGAACTGCCTGCCGTTGGAGAGACTTCTTCGTTGCGGATTAGAGTACATAGGGGTTGGTACGCGGGCCCCGAACTGCCCACGTAGCCCTGGAGAAGCTTGCTAACGTGGTTGAGATATTTGTCGAAGGCCATCACGGGCCTTAGCCGGGGCTCTTTGTGCGACCCTGGCGTCAAGGAGAAGGACGTCGAGCCCCACCTCCAGCACGCGAACTATGCGCTGGTGTGTGCGGACATCCGCGATTTGGCAGCCTTAAGGTCCAACCTACGTGGGGGGTACGACGTGATCGTTCACCTGGCGGCCAAGGCCGGGGTGCGGCCTAGCCTTGCGGACCCGGTGGGGCACCAAGAGGTCAACGTGGGCGGGACCCAGAACCTCCTGGAGCTGGCGCGGCATTGGGGCGTAAGGCAGTTCGTGTTCGCCTCCTCCGGCGTGTCCGGGGTAAACCCCAACCTGCCCTGGCGGGAGGACGACAACGTCCTGCGCCCCATCAGCCCCTACGCGGCCACCAAGGTGGCCGGGGAGCTGTTGGGCCACGTGTACAGCCACCCCTACGGCATCCGCTTCATCGCCCTGCGGCTGTTCACTGTTTACGTCCCCCGCCAGCGGCCGGACCTGGCCATTCACAAATTTGCCCGGCTGATGCTTCAAGGCCGGCCCATCCCGCTCTATGGGGACGGGCCGCCCCGTACCTATACTGGACATGGTCAAGGCCCTGGAGCAGGCGCTCGGGGTAAAAGCCAGCGTTGAACACCTCCCGGAGCAGCCCGGCGATGTACCCCGGACCTGGGCGGACACGGCCAAGTCGGAGCGGCTCTTGGGTTATTCGCCGAAGACGGGTTTCGAGGCGGGTATGGAATCCTTCGTGCGCTGGCTCGTAGGTGGACCGAAGGGGCTACGCACCTTGCAAGGGCTCAGTGGGGAGAGTTCTCTTAAATGGCGCAGGCCAGATCTGCCGGGCCAACGATAGGGGACGTATGGGCACGGGGCCTCTGCTGCGAGTGCGGTACGTGCAGCGGCATATGTCCAACCGGGGCAGTATATATGCTAGGGACCACGACCGGCGCTTATCGTCCCTACGTGGATAGCGCCCGATGCACACACTGCGGGCGGTGCGTTCGCGTCTGTCCGGGAATTGCACCGGAGCCAGGATCCGCCGAACGCTTTTCTCAGGTAGACGGCGCCGCACCCTTGGGGCCGATCACCTCGTGCTACCTCGCACATGCCGCCCAGGCCGAGATCAGAAATGCTGGCGCTTCAGGCGGCGTAGTCTCCGCCTTCGCCATGTACTTGCTGGACGGCGGAGTAGTCGATGCGGTGATCGCGGCGAAGATGTCAGAGGGCGCACCGGTTAGACCCGCGTTGGTGCTTGCCAGAACCGCCGACGAGGTCTTGGCCTGTGCGCAATCAAAGTACCTCCCTATACCGGTGAACGACGCCCTCAGGGTAGTTATCGAAGAACCGGCCAGATACGCAGTTATAGGCCTGCCCTGCCAAGTCCGTGGAATAAGGAAGGCAGCCCTGGAGAACCCCCGTATCAGCGACAGGATCAAACTGTGTATCGGGCTCTTCTGCGGTTTCCGTGTCAGCTTTAATGCAACTAGGTTCTGGCTGAGAAAGTTGCGTGTGAGTGAGGGCGCGGTTGCTTCTCTTGAGTTTCGTGCGAGGAGCAGCGCGGACTGGGACAGAGGCGGCGGCGGCTTTCTGGTGAGAACCCACAAAGGTGAAGAATACTACATCCCAAAGTCACTCTTCAGCCTTACCGATAGTCTATTCGTTTCCAGAAGGTGTACGCTCTGTGAGGACCTTACTAATGAATACGCCGACCTTTCAGTGGGCGACCCGGGCCCGCTGGGGGTAAAGGAGTCTCTTGTCTTGTGTCGCACTCCAGAAGCCGAAGCTCTCCTGCTGGATGCGCGGAACCGGGGGTTCATCGTCCTACGTGCGGTTACGAAGGACCTTGCAACATGGGCTCACCTAGGAAATGTTTCCTACAAGAAGAACTCAGTAGCGGCGCGCTTCCGAGTTCACAAAGCCCTTGGCTTCGCTGTACCGCAGAGCCAGGTCGCTGCGGGGCGGGCTAGTGCAGCGTCATACCTTGGCGCCCTATTGTTACTGCTCAACTCGGTCGTTTGTGCGCGGCCGGAAGCGCCCGCATTGCTCGCGCGGATACCGATAAAGATAATCGAAAAGTACTCCTGGTTAGTAACGCTTCTGTTAATGCATGACACCAAGACGCTGATGCGCAAAGCGATCCGTCGCCTCTCTAGGGCGAGATGAGCGTGGCCGCCTTTTCGGACAGAGCCGGAGAAACTGGTCGCTTCCATCGGTAGGTAGGGCGCGTGTTCGGGTCCCACGCTAGCCCGCAAAAGCTCACAATCTTGGGAGGCGATAAGGTCGGCCGTGACCTTACGTGAGCTCATTTATAGGGTTGCCGAAAGCTTTACCGGTGTGGAGCCGGGGACGAATGGACCCTGGCGGACTGCTCAAACGCCCGTCCGCAACTCGGCTCACTGGCTCATCCTGTTCAGCTGGGTCTACTCTGCCACGAATAAGGAGAAGTACTTAGATGTCGTAGCGCGGCTGGCGGAGTACTTAGTTTCACGGGAGGCTAGGCCGCACGGGTTTACGTTTTACAATCTCAGGGAGCACCAGGCAAATCAGGCGAACGGGCTCATAGGTCAGGCATGGGTCTTCGAGGCGCTCGCGGAGGCAACACGGGTCCTGCAGAACGATAGGTACGCCGCCGTCGCGGAGGAGGTCTTCCTACAACACCCGTTTTCCGAGCGGTACGGTTTGTGGCACAGTGTAGAGCCCGACGGGCGGGTTCTGTCTGTGCATTCTACGCTGAACCAGCAAGTGTGGTTTGCCGCTACGGCGGCGCGTCTTCCCGGACCCCGCTCTCCCGAGGTCAAGGCTCGCGTGCTGAAGTTTATGGATAGGGTTGAGGGGCACCTCCACATCCTCGGTAAGGGTCTTTTGGGGATGCATGTAAGGTCACTGCCCCCTACAGATGGAAGTGGGGTAAAGCGCATGATTCGAGCAGTCCTTAGAAGATGGCCCGACCGGGTGGAGGATCTTCGTTACCTCTTTGCCTCACGCGCAAGCGGGTCGTGCAGTCGGCCTACGTTGTTTAGGTACTTGGACATGTCCCTGGGCTATCATGCCTTCAGCCTCTACGGTTTAGCCCTCTTGAGGGCAGCGGTCCCGCACCACCCTTTCTGGAACTCGCGTTCCCTGCGTCGCGTTCTTCTATGGACCCAGTCGCGGCAGTACAAGTCAGAACTCGAAGGCAATACCTTCGCATTCGGCTACAACCCGACGGGTTTTGAGGTCCCGTACGTCCTAACGGTCTTCGGGCCTTACGGGGAAGCGGGAACAGGGGATCCCGTGGGGGAATGCCGGTGGTGGATACAGGAGCAGGTGAGGCGTTGCTATGACCCCGCCGAGGGGCGTTTCAGGCGCAATACTGCTGATCCGGCTACTCTGACCAGCAGACTGTACGAAGCCACACGGCTACCGCAGTGGCTTCTGGAGACGGAACTGGCAATTTAGACGCTGCCACGGCTTAGGGGGCTAGATAATGGGCCAGAACTATCCGGCTGGGAAGCCGCCAACCGTAAGTGTGATCATCCCAACGTACAACCGGGCGCACCTGGTGGGCCGGGCGATCAAGAGCGTACTCAACCAGACCTACCAGGACTTCGAGATCATCGTGGTGGACGATGCCTCCAGGGACAACACCGAAGAGGTGGTCAGGAGCTTCAACGACCCGCGCATCCGCTACCTCCGGCATGAGCACAACCTCGGCGGCTCCGCCGCGCGCAATACGGGCATCCGCGCCGCCCGCGGCGAGTTCATAGCTTTCCTGGACTCCGACGATGAGTGGCTACCCGAGAAACTGGCCTACCAACTCGCTGTCTTCTCCGAAGATCACGACTGTGGAGCAGTGTACACGGAGCTGGTTTGGGTTTCCGACGATGGGCCCGCGAGACGGGTTGGTACCCGTGCTCCGGAGGGGAATATATTGAAGCAACTATTAGGGTCCAACGTGGTTGGGACCACTTCATCGGTCGTGATCAGGCGTGAGTGCTTAGAAAGGGTCGGTCTGTTCGACGAGACGTTGCCAAGCTGTCAAGACTGGGACCTCTGGATACGCATTGCAAGGCTGTACCGCTTCAGGAAGGTTTCCATTCCCCTGGTAAGGTATTACTGGCACCGAGCGCAGATCTCGACCGACGAGGCGGCTGTCGTGCGCGGGCATGCGGCAATCCTCGCGAAGTACGGCCGCGAAATCCGCTTGCTTGGCCGTAAGCGCATTGAGGGCAGCCACTACTTCGTTCTGGGGCGCCAGCTCTGTCACCTAGGGAACTTCCGGCTGGGCAGATATTACCTTTTCCGTGCTGCGGTTAGCTCCCCGTGGCGCGCGCACCATACCGTGTACGCTCTAGCTGCCCTACTCGGACCACAATGGTTTTGGCGGCTGAGGGCGTGCAAGCGCGCTCTTGGGTGTGCACTTGGGTTGGTTTCACGGCTACGTCGGCGAGAGGCTCCAGGGCTACCCTGAGACCAGGTATGGTCCCCTGGTAGGCACCAGCGTCTACAGTCCGGTGCATGTGGGGCGGGGTGCCACTGGTTGGGGTGGCCCGACGGCCTTGGTAGTACGCCGTCGCTGCTGCATTGTGGACCGGCAGGTCAACAGAGCAGAGTGATGGGGGCCGCACGGAAGCTCCGCGCACAGGGCGGCCTCCGGCGAGGGTCCTGGTGTTCAAGACGACGGGGTGGGGGTGCGACGGTCGCCGTGAGGGTGTCGCTCATACTAGCAACAGTCTGCAGAACGTGGGAGGTCGCGCGCTTTTTGGATTCGCTTGTGCGGCAGAGCTACCGCGACTGGGAACTCGTCGTTGTGGACCAGAATCCGGACGCGCGCCTGAAACCCATCTTAGATGCGTACGTCGGGTGCGTAGGGCCTATATACCATCTGCGTGCGGAGAGGGGGCTTTCCCGTGCTCGTAACGTAGGCCTAGGACACATCGCGGGCGACATCGTGGGCTTCCCGGATGATGACTGCTGGTACCCGCCCGATCTGCTGGAGCGCGTGGTGGGGTTTTTCGAGCTAGAGCAGGGAACCGCGGGCCTTTGCGGCAGAGCGTCAGACGAACATGGAAGGTCGGTCATGGGGCGTTGGGCACCTTCGGCCGGTCCGATTGGGCTCTCTAATGTTTGGTATACGGGCGTGTCCTTTACGATCTTTCTTCGTACGGAGGCGGTTTCCGCCGTTGGGCCTTTTGACGAAAGGCTCGGGGTAGGGAGCGGGACTTGTTGGGGTTCAGGTGAGGAGACTGACTACCTGATACGGGCGATTAAGCTCGGCTTTAAACTGTGGTACGACCCGACGATCGCCGTCTACCATCCGGAACCGTTCGAGTACCTTCCGTTATCGCAGCTGGCGCGGCGATCCTATCGCTATGCCCGTGGGATGGGCTTTGTAATTGGCAAAAACGCCTACCCTCTTTGGCGGGCGGCACGCCTTGTAGCACGGCCCCTCGGAGGAGTAGCGGTCTATTGCGCGCTGGGGCGGTTCCGAAAGGCGGGGATTTCATTGGCTACGTTTGCCGGTCGGTTTTTGGGCTGGGCAGATGGTGTCATGCAGGGCCGGTGACGGTGCTGTGAGGGGCTCCGTTATCCAGAGCGTGCGCGAAGAACCGGTAGCAGCCGCCATCACCTGGGGCGCGCTAGCGGGCGTCGTTGGGCTAGCCGCCTCCGTAGAAGGTGCGGGGGCGCTGGCGGCGGTCGGTATCCTGACTGCGGTCACGTTGCTATTTTTCCGGCCGGCATGGTTTACGTTGGCGGTATTGTCCGCAGCCCCTATGCTGAGCCTGGCTAGCGGCCGAGGCAGTTTGCTCGCTGGCACACCCCTTTCGACCGACGCGGCGGGTATGATAAACATACTGCTAGGCGCGGCCGCATCATGCTTCCTTCTGCTTTCTGGGGCGCGCCGGGGCCTTAAGGTGTTATCGAAGGACGTCCCCTACGCCCTGCCTTACCTGCTCTTTTTGGGGTGGTACGCGGTCACACTCTGCTGGTCGCCCGACCCCAGCGGGGGACTTCGAACCGTAGTGCGACTGATAACGCCGTTTGCGCTCAGTCTGGTGGCCGCGTGCACACTCTTTCAGGGTCAAGGCGTGCGCAGGGCGTACCTGGCGGTCCTTGTTGCCGTGTTAATCCCGCTCGGTGTTGGGTATTGGCAAGCGTTGGGCGGCGCGGTTCTAGAGAAAGGGTTGCGCCTAAACTCGGTATTTTATCACTCAAGTAACTATGCTCTCTTTCTATACTTCGTACTCGTCACCATCGTGTTTGGTCGACCGTTCTCGCGTGGTTCCGTCCACCCGGCGGTACACTTGGCTTTGATAGGGAGTATCATCGCCCATCTTATTCTCGCGGGCAGCAGAGTTACATGGCTCGCCTGCGCAGCTGCCGGCATTGTCTGGGCGAGTGAGCGGCATGAGGCACGCTGGCGGTTCCCGGTGCTGGTACTTGGCGGCCTAACACTGGCTTTCGTGGTGCTTCGCGTTATTCCCGAAGACCTGCTAGCGCGTCGGTTCGCGGAGCTGGCCATAGGAGACTTGGCTCAGGCGCTTGAACGCACGGATGTTCCGATGGGCTGGCGGATGGTCGTGTGGCGGGCGCTCGTAGACAGGTGGCGCATGTCGCCCTTCATCGGGTGGGGTGCGGGGAGCGTGGATCAGTACGTTAACGAAGTCGTCGGGGTGGAGTACGTGCCGCACAGCGAATACGTGCGAATCCTCTTTGAAGCGGGTCTCGTCGGGATCCTTCTCTTCGGCGTGACCATGTTCTTCATCTTCAAGGACGCCGTCAGGATGGCTCGGTACGGTAACCACGCGCTCCTAGCCATCACGGTTGGGTTTGCAATCATCCTGCTGACCGACAACCTATTGTATTACTACAACGTTAGCCTCTATTTCTGGACTGCCGTTGCGCTCTTTTCGACCGGGCGCGGTAGACCGGTGGGCCGCCGAGGCGCGGGCGCTGACCGCCAGGTGGCTGACGGCTCGGGACCTGGTGTACGACTCGTTGTACCACCCTCGCCCAGGCTGCTGGTTGGCCACCGTAAACCGCCACCCGCCGACAGTGCGACGTGGGGAGCGGGAGCTAGGCCTCAGTCAATTTCTGGGACCGCGAGGTGGGCACTTGGTGAGTGAGCTGAGAAGGTTGCGAATTGGTATCGAGGCGACGTTTGTGCGTGGACCCAGGGTTACGGGTATAGAGCGGTATGTGATAGACCTAGTGCGGGGCCTCGCCCGCGTGGCGAGCGAGAGGCCTAGCTCCTTATCCTTGGTACTTTTCCTGCACCAGGGGGGTGTACGCCACTTCAGCGACATATTGCCGTGCTTTGACACAGTCATGGTGAGTCCCTTCGCCACCCGCGTGTTTACAGAGCAGGTTTGGTTACCCTGGGCCATCCGTCGCAGCCGCGTTGTGCTGGTACACTACACTACATTGGGCATTCCCCTGCTGAAGACCACGCCCTTCACGACGACTATTCACGACCTTGCAGCTTGGCACTTCCCCTGGACGATGTCGCCAGGCGTGCGCTACTACTACCGCCACCTCATCAGCGCCGCCCTTAGGTCGCGGAAGCTACGAAAAGCGATAGCGGTGTCTAGGGCTACCAAAGACGATCTCGTGCGGCTCTTCGGCATCGACGAGAACCGCGTTACCGTCATACATCGAAGCCTCGCGCCTCACTTCGCTAGCATCGCGGCTCGCCCGGACGACCAGACCGGGATTTCCCGGGTTCTTCGGCGCTATGGCATTAGCCGAAGCTACATTCTCGCCGTCGGAACCCTCGAGCCACGAAAGAACCTTCGGCGGCTCATAAATGCCTTCCGGCTCCTCAGGGGCAAATACGGAGTTGATGGGTATGACCTGGTAATAGTGGGGCGCCGTGGGTGGGGTAGGGCACCTGAGTCTGCCCCGGATGTGGTAGGAGGTGTGCATATGGTTGGAACGGTCCCTGATGAAGACCTTGTGTCTCTGTACCGCGGCGCCGCAGCCTTTGTGCTTCCGTCCCTGTATGAGGGCTTTGGCCTACCTCTGCTCGAGGCCATGGCCTGTGGGACGCCCGTAGTGGCATCAAACACGTCGTCGATTCCGGAGGTGGCGGGCCAAGCCGCGGCATATTTTGACCCAACCGATGAGGCGGAAATGGCCCGAGCGATCTACACCGTGCTTAGCAACCCGGGCCTTCGCGAGCGCCTGGTGGCAGGTGGATATGAGCGGGTTCGTGAGTTCGACCACAATGAGGCGGAAGAAACGATCGCGGAGCTCGAGAAGGCGGCGCGGGAGGGATTGCGCGGCTGACGTGACGCCGCCGACCACGTGACGGCTGGAGCGTGCCCGCGACATGCGGTGGCACCCACGCTGCCGAGGCGGTGGGGGACATTCTGCCCGTGGCAGGGGTGTCCAGGCGGGGAGTGCGTACACCGTCGCCGCGTTCATGGCTACAAGAGGGGTTGCGGGCGCGTCGGAGTAGGGCACATTCGGAAGGGCGAACTGGAGGAAGTCCACCCGCTTACCATCCGTGAGCTGCGTCGTTACTTCCCGGAGGCGAGGCTGGGAGGGGTCAAGGTTATGGGTATACCCATCCCGGCAACCATTTACGCAGCCTGGTCGGCGGCCTGGGCGTGAGACCATGGTGGTGGGGATCATTGGCCATACGCTCTTTTTCGATTAACGGGATTCCCTTCGACGCGGTCACCCTTGACGATTGCGTGGAGCGAATCGCGGCCTTCGTTAGCAGTGGTGGCTGGCACCTAGTCGTGCCCGTTAACACCGACGTATTAGTGCTTGCGTGTCGCGACGCAACCTTATCGGAGATCATTACGGCTGCGGACCTGGTCCTCGCGGACGGCATGCCCATCGTCGTAGCCTCGCGCGTCCTGGGCAGCCCGTTGCCGGCGAGGGTAACCGGTTCCGACCTGACCCTGGAGCTGTGCCGAAGGTCCGCAGAGCTCGGCCTGCGACTCTTCTTGCTAGGGGCCGGCCCCGGCGTGGCCGAGGCCGCCAAGCGGCGGGCCGAGAAGAGGTATCCCGGTGTGCAGATAGTAGGTACGTATTCGCCTAGCCGTCGGGAACTTGAGGACGACGGTGCCAGTGCAAAGATCGTGGCAATGGTCAATAAGTCAGCCGCCAACGTGCTACTGGCGGCCTTTGGGGCGCCGCGCCAGGAGAAGTGGCTGTGGAGGCACCGGACACAGCTCGAGACCCCGGTAAACATAGCCGTTGGCGCGGCGATCGACTTCCTGGCCGGGCGCGTGCGCCGCGCGCCGGCGTGGATGCAGAGGGCGGGCCTGGAGTGGTTGTACAGGTTGCTCCGCGAACCGCGCAGGCTCTCCTACAGGTACTTGGTACGTGATCCGTATTTCGTAACGCTACTAGCACGGGAATGGCTCACCCGGAGACGGGGCAGGCGGAGACAGGGGGCGGCATGAGTGTGCTCGCTGCGAGGATAGACGTACGGGGAGGTGAGAGACGTGCCTATCATCCGCGCGCGTGCGCCCTTGCGCATCAGTTTCGGCGGCGGAGGCACGGATGTGCCGCCGTACTGCGACGAGCGCGGCGGCGCGGTGCTGAGTGCCGCCGTAAACCGTTACGCTTGCGCCACGCTGGTGCCCAACGGGAATAAGCGGTTTGAAGTGCAGAGCCTGGATTATGACGCCAGTATTTCCTACGCCCTGGAGGACCCCTTCGTTTACGACGGCCAGCTTGACTTGGCCAAGGGGGTACTGGACCACTTCCGCCGGGCCAACGGCTTCTCCGAGGGCCTGGAGATCTTCCTACATAACGACGCCCCGCCCGGTTCCGGCCTGGGGTCCTCCTCTGCCATCACAGTGGCCCTGATCCGGGCCATCGCGGAGTACTTGCGCGTGCCCCTGGATAACTATCAGCTCGCCGAGCTGGCCTACCGCATCGAAAGAGTAGAGGTGGGTATCAAGGGAGGGAAGCAGGACCAGTATGCGGCGGCCTTCGGCGGGTTCAGTTTTATGGAGTTCCACGATGGGGTGACGGTGGTGAACTCCTTGAGGCTGCGGCCGGAAACCATCTGCGAGCTGGAGTACAGTCTGGTGTTTGCCTACGTGGGGGGCCAGCACTTTTCCGCCCATATTATCGAGAAGCAGGTAGAGAACTACCGGCGGGGCAGGGAGGAAGCAGTCCAGGCCATGGACAAGCTTAAAGAACTGGCCTACGAAATGAAGAACGCCCTGCTGCTGGGTAGGCTTAGGGAATTCGGGGAACTGCTGCACGTGGCCTGGGAAAACAAGAAGCGCATGGCCGAGGGAATCAGCAACCCCAGGATAGACGAGGTTTACCACGAGGCCCGGCAGGCGGGCGCCTTGGGCGGGAAGATCAGCGGTGCCGGCGGGGGTGGATTTATGTTCTTCTTCTGCGACCCGCGCCGTCGATTCGCCGTGCAGGAGGCGGTAAAACGTCTCGGCGGCCAGCTAGTTCAGCTCAGCTTCGTCAAGGAGGGGGTGCAAACGTGGGCCGTGGAGTGGGCTTAGCCTGCAAACAATTCCGGAAAGCCATGATCGCGGCCAGCGGGGCTGTGGCACGGCCTCGCTACTGCTTCCAAGCTATCCGTTTAGGGGCGCGGGAGCTTTACCGCAGGTATCAGGAGGACCGGGCACGGGTTTCGGAGGAAGATTTCTCAAGGCTGGTCCCGGAGGCCGTGGAGGTTAAGCTCGCCGACTTCGAATGTTGCGACGGGAATGTGGCTCCGTACGAACTGCTGGTGATAGCGGGGTTAGTTCAATATATGGCGCCAAGGGTGTTGCTCGAAATCGGCACCTTCGACGGTAATACCACCCTTCAGATGGCCCTTAACGCGCCAACGGATGCGCTCGTCTTTACTCTCGACCTCCCTCTTGGATCTTCTGAAACCGCGCTACCGAGAGATCGCGACGACCTGACGTACGTCAGCGACACACGCAGGGTCAGGCCGCGATTCATGCGCCATCCTGGCGTGGGCAACGTGATTCGTCTTTTCGGAGACTCGGCCGCTTTTGACTTTCGGGGAGCTCTGGATGGTCGCAGCGTAGATCTTGCGTTTATCGATGGTAGCCACTCCTACTCATATGTGAAGAATGACACAGAACGCGTTCTTGAGTTGCTTTCCCCAAGGGGAGTGATTCTGTGGCATGACTACACCCCCGCATGGCCTGGCGTATGGCACTACCTCAACGAATTGAGAAAAGATTACCCAATCGTGCGGATCAAGGGGACAACATTGGGTTACTTCCGACATCAGCTCTGAGCGGGGTGCGCGCTCTATGATTAGATTGGACATAACGGTGGCTCAAGAGGCCCTGGCCGAACACGTTGCGGTAACGGAGGGGCTTAAGCGTCTGAAACCCGCTATTGCCGAGGCGGCGGCGGTGGTAGCCGAAGTGGTGACAGGTAGCGGCAAAATTCTCTTCTGTGGCAACGGCGGTTCGGCTGCCGATGCTCAGCATATCGCTGGCGAGCTGGTAGGGCGATTCCTGAAAGAGCGGTGGCCCCTTCCGGCGCTGGCCCTTAACGGGAACACTTCGGTGTTGACCGCTCTCGGGAACGACTACGGATTCGAAGAGATCTTTGCCCGGCAGGTTGCGGCGCTAGGGCAGCCCGGTGATGTGCTGGTAGCCATCTCCACTAGCGGTAACAGCCCGAACGTCCTGCGCGCCGCGGAAGTAGCCAGAGCGAAAGGCATGAAGGTGATTGGCCTGACGGGTGCGGTCGGGGGAAAGTTGAAACCGCTGTGCGACCTTTGCTTGTGCGTGCCGTCCGCCAGCACGCCCCGCATCCAGGAAATGCACATCCTGGTCGGGCACATCATCTGCCAGCTCGTCGAGGAAGCCCTGTGCTCAGACAGGCAGTAGTGCTGGCCGGCGGTGCCGGAACCCGCCTCGGGGAGCTGACCCGCAGCACCCCCAAGCCCCTGTTGCCCGTGGGAGGCAGGCCGTTTCTGGAGTACGTAGTGTGGAACTTGCGGCGCCACGGGATGACCCGTCTTGTTTTCTCCCTGGGCTACCTGGCCCAGAGAGTAATCGACCACTTTGGTGACGGGAGCCGCTTCGGCGTTGCGATCGACTATGTGGTGGAGCCTCGGCCCGCCGGCACCGGAGGTGCCCTGTTGCTGGCGGCATCTCGGCTGGAGGACGCCTTCCTGGTGGTCAACGGCGACACTCTCTTCGACCTGAACTACCTGGACCTGGGGCTGTTACTGGAGGCAACCGCGGCGGCGGCAACCATAGCGCTCCGTTATCTGCCCGACACCGGGCGGTACGGCAAGGTCTACGTTCAGGGCAACCGCATAACGGGCTTCGCCGAGAAGGCGGGCGGCGGCCCGGGGGCGGTTAACGGCGGCGTCTACGCGCTTCGGAGGGAAGTTCTCGAGGCGCTGCCCGGGGTTCCCTGCTCCCTGGAGCTGGACCTTTTTCCTTTGTTAGCTCAGGCAGGGCGCCTGGCGGGCCGGGTCTACGGCGGCTTCTTCATAGACATCGGGGTCCCGGAGAGCCTGCGCGAAGCGGAGGCAGCAGTCCCGGCCTGGCGCAAGAAGCCCGCCGTCTTTCTGGACCGGGACGGGGTGCTGAACGTAGACAAGGGCTATGTCTACCGTCCGGAAGATTTCGAGTGGGTAGAGGGCGCTCCCGAGGCGGTCAAGTGGTTAAACGACCACGGCTACCTCGTCATAGTGGTTACCAATCAGGCCGGCATCGCGCGGGGCTACTACACCGAAGGGGATTTCCTGCGCCTCACGGAGTGGGCAAACGAAGAGCTGCGGCTGCGGGGCGCCCACCTGGACGCCGTCTACTACTGCCCACACCACCCCACGGAGGGCATCGGGCCTTACCGCTGCGCGTGCTGCTGCCGTAAGCCGGGTCCGGGCCTTCTGCAGCAGGCGCTGGCGGAGTGGGATATCGACACCACGCGCAGCTTGATGATCGGGGATAAGGAGAGCGATCTTCAGGCCGCTGACGCAGTGGGTGTTCGAGGGGTTCTCTTTAGCGGCGGAAACCTTTTGGACTTCGTGCGGCAAGCCTTGCGCCGGCAATAGGCTGAGCTTGCTTTTGCGAGGCGGCGGTAGGGCGCAGCGTACGGGGGAGGGGACCTCATGAAAGCCCTAATTCTGGCCGGCGGGAAGGGTACGAGGCTGAGGCCGCTCACGTACACCACGGCCAAGCAGCTCATTCCCGTGGGCAATAAGCCCGTAATCTCCTGCGTGTTGGAACAGGTGGCCCCTCTGTCCAACCCGCTAGCCTCTGCCATTCCCCCGGCCACTTGCAAGCACTGAGGAGGCTTCTTAATGCGCGTTCTGGTTACAGGCGGAGCCGGCTACATCGGGAGCCACACGGTGAAGGAGCTCCTCCAGGAAGGTTACGAGGTGACGGTGCTCGACAATCTCTCGCGCGGGCACCGCGCGGTGGCGCGGCTCCTGCCGGGTGCGAGGTTCGTCTGGGGGGACATCGACGATCGGGAGTTGGTGCGGGAGCTGGCGCAGGAGGTCGAGGCCGTGCTTCACTTCGCCGCTTTTAGCCTCGTGGGCGAGTCCGTTTCTAACCCGGCACTGTACTACGAGAACAACGTTCAAAAGGGGCTTTCGCTCTTGCGGGCGGTCTGCGAGGCGGGGGTGCGGTACTTTGTTTTCTCCTCCACGGCGGCCGTCTACGGGGAACCGCAGCAGGTGCCTATTGAAGAGGATCACTCGCTGGTGCCCACCAACCCCTACGGCGCCACCAAGCTGGCCTTGGAAGAGGCCCTGCGCTGGTACGGCGCGGCCTACGGGGTTAGGTACATCTCTCTGCGCTATTTCAACGCCGCCGGCGCCGACCCCGAAGGCGATCTTGGTGAGGATCATCGGCCGGAAACCCACCTCATCCCGCTGGTGCTGCAGGCGGCCTTGGGGGTGCGTTCTGAAGTTACCATTTTCGGCACCGACTATCCCACGCCCGACGGGACCTGCGTGAGGGATTACGTCCATGTATCCGATTTGGCCGCGGCCCACGTGCTGGCCCTTAAGGCGCTGGAAGAGGGCCACCCTTCGGCGGTATATAACCTGGGCAGCGGGCGCGGCTTTTCGGTGCGGGAGGTGATAGAAGCGGCACGGCGCGTTACCGGCCGGGACTTTCCGGTGGTTGAAGGGCCACGGCGGCCGGGTGACCCGGCGGTACTGGTGGCCTCTTCCCGGCGCATCCGGCAAGAAGTGGGTTGGAGTCCGCGCCACGGTGACCTGGAGGCCATTATCCGCACGGCCTGGGCCTGGCACCGGCGGTACCCGCAGGGTTACGCGGAAGTGGGCTAGAGCGCGACAAGCGCGAACTAAGGCGGCCGCCAGGTCGTTGCCAGGCATGTGCCGGACGTAAGGCCGTATATAGCCAGGCGTGCAGTCTATGTGGCAACGCCGAGAACCGGCTATACTCGGCTGGGCACTCGAGACGCCAACGTGATCGCCAGCGTGGAGGACTTGAAGCCTCACCCTAGGCCCGGAGTAGACTGGTGTGGCGTGCCCAAGTGACCCACCACAAGGTCCCAGATATACCAGGCGGTAGCCTGAGGTAAATCCATGGGCTTTAAGGAGGGTGGGATCCGGCAATGCAAGAAGCGGACCGCGCCCTGTTAAGTAGGGGAGGCAATCGCTCCGGGTTGAAAAGAGCTTGTATCACCTAAGGGCCTTGTGGCCAGACTTTCACCCACCCCAAAGTTATTGTTATCTGGTGCCTGGCAAATCAGGTGCCCGATCGGTTCTTGAGTGGGTGGCTAAGTCACTTGCGGGCGACCACAACGGTGACGTGGATTATGTCTTATCGTCGACCCCCCGGAAGTCGACCGACGCAGGGGCCTGGTAGCCTAGCAGCTAAACTCCAAAGCGCGCCTCGCCCAGCGCGGCAGAAGTATAGTGAGTTGGCCGAGCAGCGGTAAGACCACTTTGAAAGGAGTGAAATCTATCGTGGCGCTCAACAATCCCCTCGCCTTACGTTTTGGCATTATGATTCCTTCCGATCGGCTGGCGGGTACGTATGCGGAGGACCGGGAAGTTTTAGAACTAACTACGGAAGCCGGTAGCATAGCGGTGGCGTTGACCAACGTTGCTGAGCTGCAAACCAAGACCAAGGTACGGCGGGAAGACGAGGATTATTGGGATGAAGGCGAAGAACAGGAAACAGCCGCCAAAGGCATATGTACTACATCTGTTAAGCCTTTCATGCTAAAGTTTGCCAGGGTAAGGACGGCCGGCGCGCGGTGCCAGTGGAAGTATGACGAGCGGCTGGATGTATTGGTTGTGGGGCACGAATACCGAAATGCCTTAGTTCCTGTGGCGGCCATAGGGGATGCCCCAGAGTATATAACTAAAACCGAGGTCGCCCGGGAAGAGGAAGATCAGTCGGACGACCTGCCGCTGCCTTGGCCATGATCCTCCTGCTCTCTAATCGCGAAGACGTAACCACCGATCTGGTGGTATTAGAACTGCGCCGGCGCGGTTTGGACTTTGTCCGTTTCAATACCGAGGACTTTCCTTTATCCGCCTCGTTATCGGTATGTTTTGACGACGGGAGCGAACCCGATGGTTTATTGGAGATCAAGGGACGCCGGATCAAGTTAGAAGAGATTGGTGCAGCGTGGTATCGCCGACCGGTGGCTCCTACTTATAGAACCGTATCGTTGACGTCGCCAATCGAGAACTACTGCAAAAGTGAAGCACTATGGACGTTGGCCGGCACCTGGGCGAACCTTCGCTGCTTTTGGGTGAGCAAGCCATGGGCAGTACGGCGCGCCACCGATAAACTCTATCAGCTTAAGGTTGCCAAGGGCCTTGGCTTTCAGGTTCCGACAACTCTTGTAAGCAACGAACCACACCTGGTAAGGCAATTCTACACAAGCATGGCTGCCAGGAATCGTGCCATAGTGGCAAAGCCGGTACGGCGGGGATTTGTGCCAGGTAGTGATTGGGTAGTCTTTACTACGTTGCTCACGAGAAACGACCTCGCCGCGATTGAGGGTTTGCGACTAGCCCCTATGATCTTTCAGGAGTATATCACCAAAGCGGCGGACGTACGGGTCACCGTGGTAGGGCAGAAAGTCTTTGCCGCGGCTATAGTCTACGATGATCCGGAGAAGGCTCCGGTTGACTGGCGCGCTAGCGAGGGATCGCATCTAATACACCAGCCCTGGGTTTTACCCGGGGAAGTGCAGAACAAGTGCAGGGCACTGGTAGAGACTATGGATCTGGCCTTCGGTGCTATCGACCTTGTACTAGATCCTAACGGGCGGTATTTCTTCCTGGAAATCAACCCGAATGGCCAGTGGGCGTGGCTGGAGAAGCAGTGTGGTTTCCCCTTGACTTCGACGCTGGTTGATCTGTTGGTTACCAAGGACCGGTCGGTCTCATAAGTCTACCCCGAGCACCCAGCGAGGTGGCAGGAGCTTATGCCGGGCGATAAAGGCCGCCTGATGAGTGCGCTAAACTATTTAAGAGAAATCATTTGGCCCTTATTGGAGGGCCCGGAGCCGCCGCGCCCTTCCATCGCGCTTTGTTCTTTTAGACCGCCAGATGAACTGGACGAAAGTGTGCTAGAGCGCGCGTATGACCTAAGCTGGCGCCTGTATGAGGCAGAAGAAAACAGATTGGCCACGATCAACAACAAGAGCTCTTTGTTGGCCACAGTGGGGGCAGCCGCAGTTGCGATCGTACCGGCTCTGACCGCATGGTTCTACGAATTGGGCAACGGCTCGACCGTTACCGCCGCCGTGAGCCTTGGCGGTGCTTGTATTGCCATGGTCTACCTCATAACCGCGGTTTTTCACGCTACCCGGGCCTTGGACTTGAGAGGCCGTCACGCCTTACAGCCGAAGGACGCTATCTGTCCCGCACCGGTTTCGAGGAGAGACTACACGGCGCGGCTAATCGCGCTGTTAGGGTGCTACACGGTCCGTAACTACCATAGCACCAACAGAAGCGCTGACTACTATCGATTGGCCCAGGCATATTTCAAACGCGGTCTGTTTGTCACAGCTTTGATCGGCGTTCTATCGGTGGCGACCACGCTGGTCCGTCTCTTGGTCCATATGCGCTGAGAGGGGAAACGCTGGGCTGCTGTTCGCGCGGCAATGTGAGAAGAGATCCGGGGCGAGGTGGACGAGCAAAGCCGCATTATGGGCCGGGTGCGGGTAGAGGAGGGCGCCCGGGTGCATAACAGCGTGGTCCGGGGGCCGGCGGTGATCGGCCCGGGCGCGGTAGTGGTAGACTCCTTCGTGGGCCCCTACACCGCCGTGGCCGCCGGGGCCCACCTGGAGCGGGTCTCGGTGGAGCACTCGGTGCTTTTGGAAAACTGCCGCCTGGTGGACGTGGAGCACGTGGAGGACAGCCTCATCGGGAGCCACAGCCGGGTGGTGCGGGCCGACGGCCAGCGCCGCCGGGCGCTGCGCCTTTTCCTGGGCGACGACGCCGAAGTGGTGCTTTAGGCTGTGTCAAACCCGGCCGCAGGCAGTTCGCAAAATTGGGTGGGGAGGCAAGGAGAGATGGGCATGACCCCACGGCGGGAGCTGCGCGATCCCAACCACGGGTTTCTACCCTGTTCCGCTCCATCAATGAGGCGGAAAGGGACGAATTCGTAGAGGTGTATGCTCCTGTTCAGTTTAAGGACGAAAAGGACAAGAGGACCAAGCTACGGGAGTATGGCGAGCTTATCTCTGGGATCATTCGTCGTTTGGCCAAGGGAGAAGATGAGGAGGTGATACGCTAATGAGGGCCCTGGAGATTTTTCTGTTGATGCTGGAAGCCGCGGGGGGCAAGATGGCAGGCAAAACCCTGGTTCAAAAGCGGGCCTATTTCCTAAGCGAGATGCTGAAACTCGGCCTCCATTTCAAGCCCCACTACTACGGCCCTTATTCGCCAGAGCTTGACGACGCTATCGGCAAGGCTAAGGTCCTTGATTTTGTTCAGGAGAGCGCAGTTACGCTCGGGCCTGACCTGCGCACCGGATTTGAGGTAAGACGGTATGACTATTCCCTCACGCGGGACGGCAAGGTGGTGGTAGAGGCCCTTCGGGATCGGTACCGCTACGATTGGGAGCGATTGACGGCGACCCTGGCCAAGATCCGCGAGGCAGACAGGGACAACTACCTGGCCCTTTCCTTGGCGGCTAAGGTGTTCTATATCCTATCCTCGACCGGGAAGCAGCTCACAGCATCCGATATAGAGACGGAGGCGGGGCGCGTGTAGGCTGGCGGGTGTCAGCAGGGGAGATTGAACGTGCCACCGACTTGCTGGTGAGCTTGGGTCTGGTGGCCTGATGTGGATAGGCGTTCCCTGGGCGACGACGCCGAAGTGGTGCTATAGGGCGGCGGAAGGAGGGAAGCCGGAATGCATTTGATCGAGGGCGTGGCGGTGCGTAAGCTCCGCCTCATACCGGACGAGCGCGGCTACCTTATGGAAATGTTGCGTACCGACTGGCCCGAGTTTTCCAGGTTCGGGCAGGCCTATATAACCGCCTGCTACCCGGGAGTGGTGAAGGCCTGGCACTACCACCGCCGGCAGTGGGACCATTTCGTGTGCGTGGGCGGCATGGCCAAGGTGGTGCTGTACGACCCCCGCGAGGACAGCCCCACCAGGGGGGTGGTGAACGAGTTTCACCTGGGCCACCTTAACCCCTGCCTGTTGAAGATACCGCCCCTGGTCTACCACGGGTTCACCGCCGAGGGCGGGCAAACGGCCTTAATTGTCAACTTTCCCACCGAGCTGTACGACTACGAGCAGCCGGACGAGCAGCGCCTGCCCTATAACGACCCGTCCATCCCCTACTGTTGGGAGATCAAGCATGGCTAGCGGGAAGGCCCTGGTGACCGGGGCGGCCGGCATGCTGGGCCGGGCGGTAGCGGCGGAGTTCCGGGCCCGGGGCCGGGAGGTGGTAGCCCTTGCCCGGCAGGAGCTGGACGTGACCGACTTTGCCGCCATCCGCCACTCCCTCACCCTTCACCGGCCGGAGGTGGTGGTGAACTGCGCCGCCTACACCGACGTGGACGGCGCCGAGGCGGACTACCCCCGGGCGCTGCGGGTGAACGGGCTGGGCCCAAAGTATCTCGCCCTGGCCTGCCGGGAGGCGGGGGCGGTGCTGGTGCACCTCAGCACCGACTACGTGTTCGACGGCGCCAAGCCGGGTCCCTATGAGGTTTACGACCCGCCGCAGCCGCTCAACGCTTACGGCCGGAGCAAGCTCTGGGGAGAGCGGGCGGTGGCCGAGGCGGGAGGCCGTTACTTCATTGTGCGTACCAGTTGGCTCTTTGGCCCCGGCGGCAGGAACTTCGTGGAAACCATGCTGAAGCTGGGCCGCGAGCGGGGCGCGGTCAGGGTGGTGGCCGACCAGCGGGGCTGCCCCACCTACACCCGGGACCTGGCCCGGGCCATCGCCGATCTGGCGGCTACGGGCGGCTGCGGCACCTACCACGCGACCAACCGCGGCTCCACCACCTGGTACGAGTTCGCCCTGGCCATCTTCAAGCTGGCCGGCCTGCCCGTGACGGTAAGCCCGTGCGCCACGGCGGAGTTCTCGCGCCCGGCCCGGCGGCCGGCCGATTCCGTGCTGGACCCGTTTCCCCTGGAGGAGACCCTGGGCTACCGGCTGCCGCCCTGGGAGGACGCGCTGGAGAGGTACCTGCGAGAGCGGTCATGCGAAGCCTAGAGTTCGTGGCCATGCTCACGCCGGAGGACAGATACCGCCATTTCCACCGCCGGGTGGGCAAACGGGTGGTGGAGTTCCGTGTTCAGTACGAAACCAAATTGGGCGGCGAGTGGTACCCGGTCGTTCGGTACGATACGGCCCACGGGTTCGCTCACCGTGACCTGATCGACAGGCACGGAAGGCAGAGAAAGGCTCCTATCTTCGCCAGGAGCCTGAACGAGGCCTTGATCTTTGCCGAGTATGACATAAAATCTAACTGGCGGATGTATAAGAGAGACTTCTTAAGGGGTGAGAACCCTTGACAAGCGACGAGTTCTTCCAAAGGAACTCCGAGCTGGCCATCGAGTTCAGCCGCTACCTCCTGGAGCACCCCGAGCTGGACAACCGCCTGCCCGGGGACGCGGCCTTGATCTTCCTGCCCGAGTTTGACCACGAGTTGCGGGAGTTCAACCTCCAGATGGCCAGGGAGATCCAGCAGGAGGGCGGCAAGGTGGTTTTCGTGAAGATTTCGCGGCTGAGGCCGCATAGCACCTCAAGATTGGAAGGAGTTGCCATTGAGCGTTAGACAGACCAAGACCGTTCTGGTGACCGGTGGAGCCGGCTTTATCGGCTCGAACTTCATCCGCTACGCCCTGGCGAATTACTGGACCGAAGAATAGTGAACCTGGATAAGCTCCCCAGCCCGCAGGGCAGGCCTTGTGAGAAGCCCTTGCGGCGTGTCCCAGTTGCCATCACCAGGTTCCAGGCATACCGCCTGGTGGCGGCTCGCAGTGCCCCCATACGTTTTAAGGAGGGTGGGATGCGGCAATGCAGGCTGTGAACGGGGCCACCCCAAGTGCGGAAGGCCAGTGCCGTGGGCTGAGGATTGTACCGGTGCACCACTCGTCCTCCTTCCTGCAGGAAGTAATAAAACTGTGGCGGGCTCATAGCGCAACGTTGGGGTACTTCCCTGAGGGCGCCTTTGTAGACTACGCGCGTCGTGGCTGGATTCTTGTTGCACTGCCCGCAGAGCAAAAGTGCGTAGGATACTTAGCATATAGAGTTTCCAACAACCGCGCCATGATCGTCCACCTTTGCGTTGAGCCGGCGAGTAGGGGGCAAGGAGTAGCAAGGGCCCTCGTTCAGCACTTGCGCAGAGAGACAAAGCACCTACAAGGAATTGGCTTGTGGTGTCGCCGCGACTACGTGGCACATGATCTGTGGCCTCGTCTGGGTTTCGTGGCAAGATCGGACAGACAAGGGCGAAGCTACACCGGTAGCTACCTAACCTTCTGGTGGCTAGACCATGGACATCCCAATCTTTTTACCCCGGCTGATGAAAAACGCCTGGCTTCGAAACTCAAAGCGGTGATGGATGCTAACGTATTTTACGACCTAGACGCCGAGCCGAGTTTGGACAACGAAGAATCGAAGGCACTTGTTGCCGATTGGCTTCATGACAGCGTAGAGTTGTGCCTTACTGACGAGATCTACAACGAAATTAACCGCAATCGGGACCCGCACGAGCGAAAGCGTCGCCGTGCTTTTGCGTCGACGTTCACACATCTACCGTGCAAGCTAGAAGATATGCAAAACGCAATCACGGTAATAGGTAGACTTTTTCCTAGCCAAATGAAACCACGTGAGGAGTCCGACCTCCGTCAGGTCGCCCGCGCAATTGGTGGCGGCGCTCACTTTTTCGTTACTCGAGACAAGGACTTACTAGCTAAGGCAGAAGATATTTACCAGGCCAGCGGGATGGCAGTAATACGCCCCTGTGATCTCATTATACACCTGGATGCGTTATCCAGGCGAGCAAAATATCAGCCTGCTCGTTTAGCAGGTTCGCTAGTAAGGATTAAGTTGCTGCCTAGCGGGCAAGGTGATCTAATAACCAGACTGTTCCGTTGCCCTCAGCAGGGCGAGAGTATGGCCGAATTCCGTCGGCAGCTTAATCGCTTTCTGGCTGATCCTAAGACCTTTGAGACTTATATGGTCAACGATGCTGAACAGAATTACCTTGCGTTAGTTGTATACGCAAGGCCAAGCGAGAATGAACTCCAAATACCCCTCCTTCGCGTGACGCCCGGCCCGCTAGCCCAAGCCATGGCACAGCGACTGGTCTTTTGCGGCGTACTCAGCGCTGGCAGAGAGAAGCGTGTGCTTACGAGGGTCACTGATAAATACCTCCACGATGTTATCCCGCCAATCCTCCAAGACACTGGATTTTGCCATCGTAATGGCATATGGACTAAAGTTAATCTGCCTGCGGTAGAGGAAGCCAAAACAATCACGGCTGAACTGCAGGCGCTGGCTACGAGGTATTCTGACGTACGCAATCACCTCTTGCGCATAGCCGACGTCCTGCAGAAGGCAATGGACACCAACGACGTACGCACCATAGCGCTTATAGAGAAATACCTTTGGCCCGTAAAGGTTTTGGATGCACACATTCCGTGCTTTGTAGTACCGATACAGCCTCGCTGGGCTATGCATCTTTTCGACGAGGAGTTGGCCAGGCAAAGCCTCTTCGGAGCGAAGGCAGAAGTGGCACTTGCCCAGGAAAACGTATACTATCGCGCCGCCCGTCCTAAGGTTCTCTCAGCTCCTGGTCGGGTACTTTGGTACGTAAGCCAGGAGGAAGGCTGTCTGGGTTCCAAGCACATTAGGGCCTGTTCCATGCTTGACGAACTAGTAATCGGCAAACCCAAGGACCTGTTTCGGCAGTTTCGGCGTCTAGGCATATACGAGTGGAGAGATGTGTTGGCCTTAGCGAGAAACGACCTTGATCGTGATATCATGGCCATTCAGTTTAGCAATACTGAAATATTTGGCAGTCCGATTCCATGGGGAACCCTACAGCAACTGTTATTAGAGGAGAGGGGGTGCGGTTCTCAGGTTCAGTCACCCATTCGCATATCTAATAGCATCTTTATACGCCTTTACCAGCTCGGCCAAACCAAAACGGGGAGCGATGCTGTTGGATAGGATACTGATGCTGTCAGTGCGTCCCGAGCACGCCGATAAAATCTTCAGCGGAGTTAAGACAGTCGAGTTACGCCGGCTCTGTCCCAAGCTGGCGAAGGGAGACCTCGTCTTGGTCTACGTGTCTTCCCCAATCAAGAGTCTAGTGGGTGGCTTTAGGGTGGACAAGGTGCTGGCGGAACGGCCCCAGAGCCTCTGGGCAAAGGTGCAATTCCAATCAGGCCTAACGCGCGAGGAATTCGATCTTTACTATCTAGGTGCCCGAATTGGGTACGGAATCGTGATCAGTGAGGCTTGGCGATTACCAAAGCCTCTGAGCCTGTATCACTTGAAGGCGTTGTGGCCAGGCTTTCGTCCTCCCCAAAGTTACTGTTACTTGGTGCCTGGCAAGGCTGGTGCTCAACCGGTTCTTGAGTGCGTGGCCAGGTCACTTGCTGCGGGCGGATGGGACGTCGACGAAGTAAAACTATGGGCAAGCCTCCTGCCAAGCGCCCGGACCCAGGTGCTAAAGAGCGCTGGGGTGTAACCGCTCTCACAGGCTCGGACCTCTGTCTGACCGATATCCGCCTCATCCAGCGGCAGGCGCGGGCAGGGGACAATCCCGCCCTTCAGCGGCTGGGCGGACCCGGCAGGGTGTGCCTTGCGGCCCGCGTAACGGTCAAGGAGGCTCAAACTGATGCGCGTTCGGGCGGGTCTTCTCGGTGCGCGAGGTAATAGAAGCGGCCGAGGGTCACCGGCCGCAGCCTGATCGTGAAGGAGGGGCCGCGGCGGCCGGGGGACCCGGCGGTGCTGGTGGCCTCCTCCCGCCGCATCCGGCAGGAGCTGGGCTGGAGCCCGCGCTACGCCGACCTGGAGGCCATCGTCCGCACCGCCTGGGAGTGGCACCGCCGGCACCCGCAGGGTTACGCGGAGGCGGGTTAGAGCGCGACAAGCGCGAACTAAGGCGGTCGCCGGGTGGTTACGGGGCACGCGCTGCTCGTAGCAAGGCAAGTGGGGGTGAGCGTGCCTGGCCACGGACGTTTGAGCCTCGCACAGAGCAGAGCCTTCAATGAGAAGACCAAGCCGAGGTGGTTATCGGTGGAATCGCGAGTGCCTGATCCGCACGCCTACTTTAGCGAATTGGCACAGTTGTTGGCCAAACATTGCCAGGATCCCGTCCGATTGCCCGAACTGATAGAGTTTAACTTTGATAGACAGCGGCGATTGGTGGGGTGGTCCATAAGAGGCAAGCGCTTGCGACTGCGCCGCGCGGCGGTGTACGCCCACAGGGAACTCGCCCGCGAGAAATTCCGCGACCGCTACGTCATTTTTGATTACTCCTATCACCTGCAGCCCCACCAGGGCACCGGATTGGATCAGTTTCGCGTGGACTTAGAGGAAGGTAGAGCACATGCCAACCCCTCCCCGGCAACGGAACGCCAGTTCAGACGGCATGCCGTTGAGGTTTCGGAGACCGTTCTGGACCTAGCGGACCTAAATTTGGCCATTTTTCTTACCATTTGCTTACAGTACTTAAAGGCTGAGACCTATCCTTTGACTCCCGGGGTCGCGCATACATATAATAGGACAATAGCGCGTCTAAAAAGGAGGCTGGGCCTTGAGCCAGTTCACTACTAGGCAAGTTTGCTATTTCTGGCGACAGGGTAGACACAACCTGCCCACAACCATCGACTTAGTGGCCCGTAGGGCACTCGAGGGCGGAATTAAAAGGGTGGTCGTCTTTACCGCCGACGGGGAGGGCCCCGTTCGCTTGGCCGATTCCCTTTCCGGATCGGGGGTTAGCATTATTGCGGTCACTTTTTCTCATGGCCAGGTAGTCAGGGTGGGCGAGGGGGACGCCGCCAGCGAGGCAAGGCCTCCTGCTGTGTCCGAGGAGGTAAAGGCGCTGCTGGCGAGCCGAAACATACCCTTAGTTTCCGCCCACGTCCCTTTCCACGAGATTATTCTGCCTGGGACTAGGGACTCCAAGCTGCTCGCCATTCGGCACGTGCTTAGTATGTTCGGTATCGGAATGCGGATTTGCGTGCAGGCAGTACTGATGGCCACCGACGCCGGTCATGTGGACCCGCTAGAGGAAGTGATCTCCATGAGTGCCGATACGGCGATCGTGGCCACCGGTTGCCCTACCTACTTATTGTTCCACCCCGAAAAAGGCCTTCAGGTTAAGGAAGTGATATGTAAGCCTCTTCAGCGAGACGCAGTCGGCACCCGGGAGCCTAATCCGAAAACCGAAGAGAATGGCCGACAGGAGGCGACGCCGGATCAGGGCGAGCCCTGTACCTCGAACGATCTCCTTGACGGCGCCCCGAATTAGTGTTACGGTACTAACACAAGCTGAGGATGTAACTTGAAGCGTGGATTGGGGATGATCGCGTGTACCTGGACGACTTCCTGGCCGACCCGCAACTGGTTGAGGCAGGGTTTTTGGAGGCGGTAGTTTGGGAGCCGGATTACTCTCGAGGCCGGCTTCTGGAGCTACAGGCGCGCTATGGGCTAGACACGATGGAAGTTTACGACGAGTACAGGCGCGCCGAGCAGTTTCTGGGGGGCCAGAGGGGGGGGATTCTGGCCTTTATCGATGAGGCGGACCTGGCGGAGTGGGTCCACTACTACGAGATTTTCAGGGCCAGCGGTGGGGACCCTTGGGAACTGCATGGCGACCCTGAGCCCAGATGGCCGGAGGGAGAAGGAAGCTTACCGTGCGGCGGCGCTACCGCCGCCTTTCTATTAGGGAGCGAACTTCCTGCAGCCTCTCTAACTCCTGCGCCCCCCGGCCACGGTGATGGCGGTGGACAGGGCGTTGGCCCGCCACTCTTGTCTGGGCTGGCCGGGATCAGCTCCTCCCGGACCCGGCAAACGGAAAAAGGCCTGAGGCGACTAGCACGGGAAGTCGGGGCTGTGCTTCACTTTGCCGCCCTCAGCCTTGTGGGCGAGTCCGTTTCTAACCCGGCACTGTACTACGAGAACAACGTTCAAAAGGGGCTTGCGTTCCTGCACATTATCCCTTCCAGGAATTAACTATAAGAAGTTGGTGAGGAGCTGTGGAAACCGTTTTGGTGACCGGTGGGGCCGGCTTTAGTACTTCGCCGCCGAGTCGCACGTGGACTGCAGCATTATGGACCCGGGGCCCTTCATAGAAACCAACCGCCTACTTCAAGACCCACGGCCTGCCGGTGGTCATCACCCGAGGCTCCAACAACTACGGCCCTTACCAGTTTCCGGAGAAGCTCATCCCGCTCATGATCACCAACGCCCTGGAGGATAAGCCCCTTCCGGTCTACGGGGACGGCCGCAACCGGCGCGACTGGCTCTACGTAGAGGACAACTGCCGGGGCCTGGCCCTGGCGGTGGAGAAGGGCGTGCCCGGAGAGGTGTACAATCTAGGGGCGGGAGAGGAGCGGGAGAACCTAGAGGTGGTGCGGGCGATCCTGCGCCTGTTGGGCAAGCCGGAGGGCCTGATCCGCTTCGTGGCCGACCGGCCGGGGCACGACCGCCGCTACGCCCTCAACACCGCCAAGGCCGGTCGGGAGCTGGGCTGGCGGCCGGAGGTGCCTTTCGAGGAGGGCCTTGCCCGCACCGTGGAGTGGTACCTGGCCAACCGCCCCTGGTGGGAGCGGGTCAAAAGCGGCGAGTACCGCCGCTACGCCGAGGAGTGGTACACCCGCCTCGGCCTGGACAAGGTTGGGCAGGGCTGAAACCAGAGCGGCCAACAAGAAGACCCAGTGATCACCTTGACGGCGCCCCGAATTAGTGTTACGGTACAGCGACCTCGACCCGGTGAGTCAAACCTTTGAGCTGAGGTGCGGCAGGTCATTCTGCTTTTGGGCTTTGGCCGTGGCTTTCTAGGTATTCTAGGATATAGCTGGCGAAGCGGGCGAAGTCTTCTAGACGGCTGGTGATTATTCGGTACATTTCCTGGCCGGTGACTTCGGCGTAGCCGTGGACCAGGCGGTTGCGGTAGCCGGCCATGCCCACGATTTCCCGGGCGAAAGCCGGGGGCAGTATCTGGTTCTGCCCCAAGATTTCAATTATGGAGCGGTAGTCACGAGGCCGACCCAAACCCTTCTTTACCACAATGTGCCGCCCTATGTCCAACACGCATTCTAGGGCCCGACGCAAGTGGTGCTCGGCTATGGCATAGTTGTCCGGGTTGGCGACAAACGCTTCCTCCGACAGTTCCCTGAACCTGTTAAGGCGGTTCACGGAGTTCCGCAGCATGTCCAGGCGTTCTAAGATGAGTTGGCGGTTAAGCAAAGAAGTGGCCCTCCCGGATGGCTTCGACCAGCTCCTGCTCGCAGCGGGCGAGAACCGGGGCGAAATCGAGGTAGTCGCGGATTACCTCGTCCTCGAAGTCGGTCCGCGCCACGTGGTCGCGGCAGTAAACCACGGTTCCGGTGCTAACCACTTCGAAGCGAAAGGTAATGCCTTCCCTCTGGAGGAAAACCAGGTCTACCGCCCGGGGCGCGAGCGCTCGGGTCAACTCCGCTTCCATCTCTGCCAAGAGGTCCAGGCCGTGTTTGGCCGGTTCGTAGCCGGAAAAGACCACGGCTAGGTCCACGTCGCTTTCCCGCGCCGCCTGGCCGCGGGCGTAAGAGCCGAAAAGGTAGCAGGTATGCGACCCGAACTTTTCCAGCACGGGTGCGATTTTTTTGCCGATTCTTGTGGGGTCCGGTTTCAGAGGTGATTCGCCTCCCAGCTCGGTTACACCTTGATCATAGCCGGACGGCGCTGCCGGGTCAAGGATCTAGTCGAACTGCGCCAATTCGGTGCTGGACCCGTTTCCCCTGGAGGAAACTCTGGGCTACCTTCTGTCGCCCTGGGAGGACGCCCTGGAAGGCAGTTACTGGGTAGCGGAGTGTGCGAGTCTTCCGGGCTGCATAAGCCAAGGGAGGACGAAAGAGGAGGCAATTGCCAACATAAGAGAGGCAATTGCCGGCTATATCGCCGCCCTCGAGGAGGACGGTCTCCCTGTCCCGGAAGAGAGATTTTACGCGGAGCAGTGGTACTTGCGCCTGGACCTCACCGCGTACTAGTAGGCGGCCGATGTGGTATACTTGATTTGCCGGTAGGAGGTTGTGCGTAGAGCGTTCTACAGCGAGGGTCCTTTCCGCGGCAGGATACAGGGCCTTAGACGTGCGCGATGTCGGCTTACGGGGTACGAAGGACCGTGAGGTTTTTACTAATGGAAGCAAATGTGGTGCGGCTGAGTAGCAAGGGGCAGCTAACCCTCCCGGCGGAAATCAGGCGGAAGCTGGGTCTTGAAAAAGGAGCCAGGCTGCTGGTTCTTTTAGAACACAACGAGATAAGAATCAGGAAACTGAACGAGGGTCGGCCGCCGGCGTTCACTTTTGAAAGCCCCTTCTTCGACCTCATAGGCTCTTTCTCGGGCCCGGAAGATCTGGCCGAGAACCACGATCGCTATCTGGCGGAGGATTAATCTTGCGCAGGATTTTTGTGGATACCTCCGGTATTGTGGCCGCCATGAACGCCCCACGCCCTTCTGCTGGCGCGAGCGGGTAGGAGGAACGCGCTTGCCTGAAGCAGAGGTAATCCCTTCAAAGCGCAATGCCGGCGCTGCCGTGGCCCGGGCCGCGGCCGGGGTGATGGCCGCCACGTTGGTGAGCAAGTTCCTGGGCTTCGGCCGGGAGGCGGCCCTGGCGGCGGTGTTTGGGGCCAGCGCCCTCACCGACGCCTACCTGGTGGCGGCGGTGATTCCCACGATGCTTTTCGGCATCGTGAACGCCGCCATCACCACCGTGGGCATCCCGGTGTTGAGCGAGTACCTGCACCGGGAGGAAAAGCGGCCGCAGTTGCCCTCCCTGGTGTGGAGCAGCTTCCACGCCGTGCTGCTGGTACTGGCTCTGATCTGCCTGGCAGCTCTGCCCCTGGCGCCGTGGCTGGTGCGGTTATTGGCCCCAGGGTTCGGGCCGGAGCAGGCCGGGCTCACCGCGGCCATGGTGCGCATCATGCTGCCGGCCGCCGTCTTCATGGGCCTGGCCGGCTGGGCCCAGGGGGTGCTCAACGCCCACCGGCACTTTTTGGTGCCCGCGGCCGTGGGCATACCCTACAACCTCGTGCTGATTTCCGCCATCTTCCTCTCCGGCGCCTTCTGGGGCATTACCGGCCTGGCCTGGGCCACGGTGCTGGCCGTGGCCTCGCAGTTTGTCATCCAGCTTCCGGCGCTGCGGCGCCGGGGCCTGCGCTATGCGCCGGTGCTTGACCCGGCCCATCCGGGGCTGAAGAAGATGGCGGTGCTGGTGCTGCCGGTGCTGGTGGGCGTGGGTGCGGGGCAGCTCAACCTGGTGGTGGACCGCATGCTGGCCTCCGGCCTGCCGGAGGGCAGCATCTCCGCGCTGAACTACGCCCTCAAAGTAATCCAGATCCCGCAGGGGCTTTTGGCCGCCTCCCTAATCACCGTGCTTTACCCTTCGTTCGCCCAAAAGGCGGTGGCGCATGACCTGCCCGGATTGCGGATGGCCCTCGCCCGCGGGCTGGCGGCGCTGGCCGCGGCCGTGGTGCCGGTAGCGGTGGGGGCCATAGTGCTGCGGCGCGAGGTGGTGGCCCTGCTCTTCCAGCGGGGCGCCTTCGACGCCGCCGACGCCGAAATGACCGGGGTGGCCCTGCTTTTCTATGCCCTGGGCCTTTTGTTTCTCGCCTGGCGGGACTGCCTGGCCCGGGCCTTCTACGCCCTGCAGGACACCACCACCCCCATGACCACGGGACTGGCGGCGGTGGGGATCAACGTGGGCCTTAACCTTCTGCTGGTGCGACCCCTGGCGCACGGGGGCCTGGCCCTGGCCACCTCGGCGGCGGCGCTGGCCAACTGCGTACTGATGCTGGTGCGGCTGCGCCGGCGCCTGGGCGGCGTGGGCGGCCGCTACTTCTTGGCCGACACGGCCAGGGTGGCGGCGGCCTCGCTGGTGATGGGCCTGGCGGTGTGGGCGCTCAACCGCGCGGCGGAGCCCCTTTTCCCGCCGGTGGCGGCGGGAAGCGGGAGCCTGGCGGCCTTTGCGCTCCTTGGCCTGCGGGTGGGGCTTTTGGCCCTGGCGGGCGCGCTGGTGTACCTGGCGGGTTGCCGGGCCCTGCTGGTGCGCGAGGTGGGAAATCTGGTGGTCCTGGTGTGCGCCCGCCTGCTGCGGCCGCCCGGCGGCAGCGCCCCGGCGTAAAGGGGGCTCTGCGGTGGACAACCACCGTGACCCGGCCGGCTTCGTTCGGTTCCGGGTGCGCAAAGGGGCGCACGTGGTGGTATACGGCCTTGGTTCCCGGCGGTGTTCGGCGCCATCGCCCCTATTTTGTGGTAGAATAGTCCTGATAGGGCGTGCGGTGGTGAGAGCGTATTGTTATTTTTGCCTCCGCAAATCATCCCGAGCCAATTCAGGAGGGTACGGATGTGACCTTGCCGGAAGCAGAGTACAGATATATAGCCCTAGACCACAAGGGCAATGCGATTATCGTTGGGACGACCCTAAAAGTTGTAGAACTTATCTCAGAGAAGCTGGCCTATGGCTGGAGCCCGGAAGAGATCCGTTTTCAGCATCCATATTTGAGCCTGGGTCAAATTTACTCAGCGCTGGCGTACTATGCTGATCACCAAGAGGAAATGGAGAAAGAGATTGGCAAACGTTTGAAGAAGCTGGCCAGGTTCAGAAAGGATTTGGCCGCGCCTAGCCTGACCGCCAGGTTGAGGCGGACAAAGGAGTCCCTTTAGTGACCGTATCTTTCTACCTGGATGAACATATACCTCGAGCCATTACCACCGGTTTGCGACTGCGGGGTGTTGACGTTCTTACAGCCCAGGAAGACGGCAGGTCGGGGGCATCTGATGCCGATTTGCTCGACCGGGCTACGGAACTGGGGCGGATAAGGGGCTAGCGCGGCGCCAGCCGGCTTTCTGGCCCGGCAAGTGGCCGAAAAGCCCTCAAGGCGCTACGGGTGCGGTTCAGGGTGGCCCACCGGGACTTTCCCCTTCTATCTACTGCAGGATACACCCCGGCAAAGCGGGCGAAGTTGCGCAGTATGGTTGCGGAGCCGTGCCAAGCATGGTAGAATAATCCTGGTATTTCTTAAGTCTGCGGCGGAAAGGAGGTGAAACGAGATGCTAAAGCTGTTCAGCCGCGATCGCTACTTAGCGGGCAACCTGTGCCTGGTCCTCTTCGTGGCCTTCCTGGTTACGCTGGCGGTGACCGCACTGCCCGGCCCCGGTTACGCCCAGCCCGATCCGCTCCAATTTGACGCCAAGTATCAGGGGAAAAGCCTCAGCTCGGATGAAGGTGATCCTACCGAGGTCCCCCGCAGCGGAGCCAAACTAACTTTGGAGCTAGAGCCGCTTACCCCGGAGGAGTTCGATGGGATATTCGAGCAACTGCTGTTCAAGGTGATGGTAGACGGCGACGTTCGCCAGACGGTTTATGTGAAGGACACCGTCTATTCGATCACCTACGAGGTATACGGCACAGTAGGTTCCACGACCTACTACGCCTACAGCATCGTTTACAACTTTGTGGCCTCCAACTATGAGCTGGGCTACGGGGATAAGTTCGTGCTGGCGTTTGCTGCGGGCGACGCGCTGGATACCCAGTACTATCTGGAGGTGCAGCCGAGGCCCCCAAGTGGCGGAGGTGGTCCTGCTGCTGCCCCTGCGCCCGTAACCGAGGAGGAAGCCACTCCCACTCCTTTCGGCACCGTGGCTTGGGATGAGGAGGCCGGCAAGGGCACGGTCCAGGTGAACGCGGACCTGCTCGCCGACCTGGCCCAGCAGGCCAAGCAGGCCGGCCAGGCCGCGGTGGACCTGCGCGTTTCCCCGCCCGCTGACGTGACCCTCAAGACCCTCACCGTGGAGGCTCCGGCCCAGGCGGTCCTGGCCGCCCTGAACGCCGGCGTTGGCCTGCTGCTGGGTACCCCCGATACCTGCGTGGCTTTCGACCCGTCTAAGCTTCCCGCCGACCTCAAAGCTCAATTCGAGGCCAAGCCCGAAGCGGAGCTGAGCCTTAGCCTGACCGTGCTTTCCGAGGCGGAGGCCAGGCAGGCGGTGGCCATGCCGGCGGATTATCGGCTGGCCGGCCCGGTGGCGGTGCTGGAACTGGCCTTCGACGGCAAGGCCCTGCCCGGCACCCTCACCCTGAGCTACGCGGGAGCGACCTCGGCCCGGAGCGGGCTTCTGGCGGCCCTGGATGTCTTTGGACTGTTCCGGGGGCAGAAGGTGGCTGCTGTGGCCCTGGACGAGGATAAGCTGGGTCTATACCGGTATAACGAGGCCACCCGTACCTGGGAGTACATCGGCGGCCGGGTAGACAAGGCGGCCGACACGGTGACCGCCAAGGTGGCGGCCCTGACCCTGGCCAAGTACGCGGTGATGGCCTACGAGAAGACCTTCGCCGACCTGGTGGGCCACTGGGCCAAGCGGGACGTGGAGATCATGGCCGCGCGGCACATCGCCGGTGGGGTCAGCGAGACCCTCTTCGAGCCTAACGGGCAGGTTACGCGGGCCCAGTTCGCGGCCCTGCTGATCCGTACCCTGGGCATTACCGAGGCTAAGCCCACAGCGCCCAGCTTCACGGATGTGGCCGCCTCTGACTGGTACTACGGCGCCGTGGAGACCGCCCGCGCCGCCGGGCTGGTGGGCGGGTATCCGGACGGCAGCTTCCGGCCAGAGGCGCGCATCACCCGGGAGGAGATCGCGGCCATGGTTTACCGGGCTTTGGTCTATGCGGGCAAGCGTCCGGTCCTGGCCGGGCCGCCGGAGACCGTCCTGGCGCGGTTTAGCGACGCCGGGCAGATCGGCGGTTGGGCTAGAGAGGCCCTGGCCGCGGCGGTGAGCGCGAACATCCTGCGCGGCCGCACCGCGGATACGGTGGTGCCTAAGGGCACGGCCACCCGCGCCGAGGCCACGGTCATGCTGAAGCGGGCCCTGGTGAACCTGGGCGAGCTTAACGAGTAAGCGGAGAGGCGCATACGCGCCCGGGCAACCGGCAAAGTAGCCGGGACCCGGAAAGGAACGGGGGAGCGGGCCCCGCACCCGCTCCCCTCGATTTTCCGTAGCCACGGCTATGCTATAATGGGAGTAGCCGCCGGTTCAGGCGCAGTCTGGGGAGGCGTCTAAAAGGCATGGGCGAGGTGCGGGTTAGAGCTAGACTGACCAATGCGGTAGATGAGGCCTTGGCCCGCCGGGGCCAGATCCGGCCCGGGGAAGTCCGGCGCTACGAGGCGGACGCCCAGGTGGATACCGGGGCGGTGAGATCGGTGGTGCCGCCGCAGGTGGTGGAACGCCCGGGTCTGGCCCTGCGGGGTCAGAGGGTGGCCGAGTATGCGGACGGGCGCAAGGAACCGGTGGGCGTAACCGAGCCGCTGGTGATAGAGCTACAGGGCCGGGATACGCTGGAGGAGGCCCTGGTTCTGGGCGACGAGGTCATAATCGGCCTGACGGTGCTGGAGAAGCTCGACCTTTTGGTGGACTGCGTGGCCCAGCGCGTGGTTCCCAATCCGGCCCACCCGGACCAGCCGGTTACCAAGGTAAAATGAGCGCGGGACCATGAAGTGGTTCGGCCTGGGTAGACGTGCGACACCAGAGGAGCCGTTCTTCGACTGCCACACCCACCTGCTGCCGGGTCTGGACGATGGCGCCTCTACCTGGGAGGAGGCGGAGGAGCTCATTGCGGCCGCCTATCAGGCGGGCACGCGGGCAATGGTGCTGACACCTCATTATATGGTCGGCAGCTACGAGCCCTCGCCGGACGAGATAAAGGCCGCGGCAGAAGAGCTGGCCCGCCGCCTCGAGGGCGTGGTGCCCGTAACCCTGGGCACGGGAAGGCCTGCCTCGGCGGCCCGGGCCGAGACGGCCGCCACCGAAGCTTCCAACCTTGCCCGCGCGGCAGATCCGGGCGGCGGCGTCGGACCGTCCGAGGTCGCGTGCGCGTCCGATACCGCCGGGGGGGAGGCCGCCGGTCCGGACCCTCGGTTGCGGCTCTTGGTGGGCGCCGAGGCCTATCTGGACCCCGCCTTGCCTGAGCTTGTGGGCCGGGGCAAGATCCTCACTCTGGGGGACCTGGGAACTCACCTGCTGGTGGAGTTGCCCTTGGCTGAGGTTCCCCGCTGGGCGGATGAGGTTTTGTTTTCCCTGGCTCTGGCCGGGGTGACGCCGGTTCTGGCCCACCCGGAGCGCTGCGCCGGGGTGCGGCGCCGGCCGGAGTGGCTGGCGGCGGCGGTAGAGCGGGGTGCCTTGGTTCAGGTGAACGGCGGGAGCCTCACCGGCGCCTACGGCGGGGAGGTGGCCCGGGCGGCGGCGGGCTTGGTGCGGCGGGGCCTGGTACACTTTTTGGGTTCCGACGCCCACGGCCCGGACCGGCCGGCCTTGTTGGCCGGGGCTGTGGTCAGGGCCGAGAGAATAGCCGGTGCCGAGGCGGCGCGGCGCCTGGCCTGGCAGAACGCGGCCGCGCTTTTCGGGCTTTAAGCGGAGCCGAGCGAAGCCGACACTTTTTGCCCCGGTTCGCGGAAGGATTTCCGGTTCCGGGCGGCAAAGTTTCTTTACTTGACTTGACTTGCAGAAAGTGCAATCCGGCACGGCAGGAGGCAATGAAACCGGCCCTTTTTTGATGGTCGCCGCGGGGCCGGCGGAGCCAATGGCGAAACCGGCCTGCCCCAGTAAAGACCGGTTGCGGGGGTGGTGTGGTGGCAGGCCGGGAGCGGATTCGGGCTTTGGTGCGGGAGCTGCGGCAGCTCGGCTACTACGAGTTTCAGATTAGGGAGATCATCCGGGAGGCGGCCGGAACCGCCGACGTGGAAAGGCTTTCCTCCGAGGTGGCGGAAAGGGTGGCCGCGCGCTTGGCCGAGCAGGTGGCCTTTGCCCGGCGTTGTCTCAGCACCCGGGGGGAATAGTTGGCAGGAGTTTCCCGCGCCGCGGCGAAGTGAATGAACCGGAACCCGGAACGGGAGGTTTCGGTAGATGGGAAGTTCGTCCGCGGGCGGGAAACAACCGCCGCTTTTACATATCAATCTTCGCCCCCTGGTCTGGGCCGGGGTGGGAGCGCTTTTGGTGGTGCCGCCGTACCTGCGCGGCCTGTTTTTTGCTCCGGACCTCTTGACCACCCAGGTATTCCTGGCCGCGGTTTTTCTCCTCTGGCTGGCCGACCGTCTCCTGCGGCGGCAGGGCCCGGTTTCCCTTGACCTTCTCGACTGGGCAGTGCTGGCCTTCGCCGGCGCCTACCTTCTTTCCCTTGTCGCCCCGGTGTCGCGCCCTAACGCGGTATCCGCGTTTTTCAAGGCGTTGAGCTACGCCCTGTTGTATTTCATGGTTTCCCGGCTGGCCACGGGCCCGAAGGGCCTGACGCGGGTGTTGGCCCTTCACTTTTGGGCCGCGGTGGGGGTGGCCCTGGTAGGGCTGGCCGCGGCGGCCGGCTACCTCTACTACCCAGGTGCCTTTGACGGCCGGGTGATCATGTCCACTCTTCAGTACAAGAACGCCCTGGCCGCCTACCTGGCTACGGCGGCGCTGGGCGGCCTGGCCCTGCAGGCCCGGCGGTGGCGGCCGGCGCCTATGGTGCTCTACGGTTTGGGCCAGTTCGCCCTGGTAGTGGCCCTTCTGGGCAGCCAGTCCCGGGGCGGCTGGATAATGTACGGCCTGGCGGCGCTGGCCTACTGCCTGCTTTTGCCCCGGGTCCGGGTGTACCGCACGCTTTTCGGCCTTTTCGTCAGCGTGGGCGCGGCCGTGCTGGCTACCCGCAGCTTCCTGCCCGCGGCCATGGCCGGAGAGGGGCCGGCGGCGCTGCGCGCCCTGGCCTTTGGGGCGGCGGCGGTGGCCGGGGTGCAGGTGGGCGTGTACTTCGGTGACCGGCTCCTGCGGCGCCACGCCCGGGAGAGAGTGCGGCGGGCGGTGGGTTTCGGCGGGGTGGTTTACGCGGCGCTGGTGGCCGTGCTCTATTTGGCTTTGGCCGGGCAGGGCGCGCCCTCGCTGGCCGGAGCCCTCCTGCCTTCGCCGGTTCTGGCCCGGGCCCAGGCCATTGCCGGCTACGATCCCAGCTTTCAGATGCGTCTCATGTATGACCGCGACGCCCTGCGCCTGCTGGCGGACTACCCGCTGGTCGGAGCCGGCGGCGGCGCCTGGAACGCGCTTTACCACCGCTACCAGGATACCCTTTATTTTTCCACCGAGGTGCACAACCACTTCCTCCAGGTGGCGGTGGAAGCCGGGCTTTTGGGCCTGGCGGCCTTCGGCCTGGCCTGGTACGGCTTCGGCCGCCAATTGTGGCGGCTGCGGCGCCGCCTGGACCCGGAGGAAGATGAAGAGGCCTGGGCTCTGATCTGGGCAGCCGGGGTGGGAGCCCTGGCCCTGGGGGCGCATAGCTTCTTTGACTTTAACCTTTCGCTGCCGGCCCTGGCCTACGTGCTCTGGTCCCTTTGGGGGGCGGTGCGGGCGCAGGAGGGGTACCGGGCGGCGCGGCGGGCCCGGCGGACGGGGCCGGCGCGGGAGAGGCTGGGGCGAATGTTTAGCCACCCGGTGGCGCAGCCGCTGGTGGCCACGGCCCTGGCGGTGTTGCTGCTCTATCCGTCGTGGTGCTTCTACCGTGCGGGGCGCGTCGGCGCCGAGGCGGCCCGGGCCATGGAGGCCAAGGAGCTGGTGCGGGCCCGGGACCTTTACCAGGAGGCGCGGCGCCTGGACCCCTACACCGCCACCTACGCCGCCGATCTGGCCCAGGTGCTGACCGCCTTAGGCCTGGCCGAAAACCGCGAGGAGGACCTGGCGCGGGCCCGCGACCTGGCCCGGGAGGCGGCCCGGGCCGAGCCTTACAACCCTCAGGTGCGGGCTGCCCTTTCCCTGGTGTACCTGCTCCAGGGGTACGTGGACGAGGCGGTGGCCGAGGCCGAGGCGGTGGTGCGGGCCAACCCCTGGGACGTGGGCGCCTGGGAGCAGTTGGGACGCGCTTACGTGGGCGGGGCTCAGTACTACTCGCGCTTCGGTTATGAGCAAGACGCCCAACGGCTGCTGGAGATGGCTCTGAAGCTCCCCGAGCGGGTGGAAGAGCAGGCGGCGCGCCGCCGTCCCGAGATTCCCTGGCAGGGCCCGGCCCTGCGCGTCACTCCGGCCCTGCGGCTGGTGTACGGCCAGGCCGCCTACCTTTTGGGCCGGCCGGGCGAGGCCGCGGCGGCCTTAGAGGTGGCCTACAAGGACAAGAACCTGGCCCGGGAGGCCGCGCCCTGGCTGGCGGCGGCCCTGACGCGGGACGGCCGGGAGGAGGAGGCGCGGGAGGTGCTGCGCCTTTACCCCGGCGCCAGGCAGGAGTACGAGAATCTGCTGCGCGGCCGCTGAGCCGGCGCATTTTCGGCGCCAGATGCCGACGGGCCAGGAAGGATATGGCGAGTTGGGGTCGAAAAGTAGGGATAAGCGAGGGGAGCGGCGGGTGAAGAGTATCGACCGGCAACGGCACAGCCCGGCGGGGTTGGAGGGGTAGTATGGAACCGGGAGTCACAGGATCCGCGCCGGTACTGCAGACGCTGGACCTGCGCGATTATTTGCGGATCATCCGTAAGTGGCGGACCATGATCGTGCTGTTCACGGTCATTGCCGTGGTGACCAGCGGTATTTTCAGCTTCTTTGTTCTGCCCCCGGTTTACGAGGCGAAGGCGGTGCTGATCGTCACCCAGCCCGCCGACCGGCAGCAGGTGCGGCAGCAGGAGGAAGGCCTGGAGCAGGTGGTGGGCACGGTTTCGCGCCTGCCCCAGATGACGGTCAACACCTACGTGGGGCAGGTGAAGGCCGAGGCGGTGCTGCAGCGGGTCATCAAGCGGCTGAACCTGGACCCCGTGCTCTACACCCCGGCTAGCCTGGGCAAGATGGTCCAGGCTACGGCGGTGAAGGATACCAACCTTATCGAGATCAAGGTGCGGCACAGCGACCCCAAGCTGGCCGCGGACATCGCCAACACCCTGGCCCAGGAGTTCCTGAGCTTCATCTCCGAGAACAGCCAGGCCCAGATGGCCAAGTCGGTGGAGTTCCTGGAGCAGCAGCGGGAGAGCGTGCAGCAGGACCTGGCCAAGGCCGCCGCGGCGCTTGGGGAATTCAATTCCAAGCCCCGCGGCGTGGATCTGCTCCAGAAGGAAGCGGAAAAGCGCATGGCCGACCTCACCCAGTACCAGTCCCAGCTAGACCAGGCCCAGGTGGAGCTGGCCCAGCTCGAGGCGGCGCGGGCGGCCCTGGCAGAGCGCCTGAGCTCCACCTCGCCCACCATTAAGGTGGAGAAGCCGGTTTCCGCCGAAACCCTCGCCCTGGTGGGAGCAGGCGGCGCCGGGGAAGGCTCGGCGCCGGCGACCCCGCTGACGGTGACGGTGGAAGAGGTGAACCCGGTTTACGTTAGCCTGCAGCAGGCGGTGGCGGAGAAGGAGGCGGCCATTGCCGAAAAGGAGGCCCAGATGGCGAGTCTCCGTAGCCTCATCGCCGAAGTGCAGAAGGGGCTGGAGCAGTTGCAGGCGGAGCTTACCGCCAAGACCACGGAGCGCTCGCGCCTGGAGCGCCAGGTGCAGCAGTTGGAAGAGGCCGAGGCCCTGCTGGCGGAGAAGATCACGGAGACCAAGGTGGCCCGCTCTATGGATTTGGGCTCCGTCTCCCTGCTGCTGGCCGCCCCTGCCCTGGTGCCCGACCAACCGGTGAAGCCCAACAAGAGGCTGAACCTGGCCGTGGCTGCGGCGGTGGGCCTGGTGGTGGCGGTGGGCTTGGCCTTGTTGATGGAGTACATGGACAATACCGTGCGGGAGCCGGAAGACCTGGAGCGGCACCTGGGCCTGCCGGTGCTGGGCACGGTGCCCGAAGCCAGGGTTAGGAAGGGGGTGGGCGAGGCGTGGCGGGGGAGGACCGAGACCGTCGGCCGCTGTTGGTGACCAAACGGCATCCGCGCTCGCCGGTTTCCGAGGCCTTTCGTACCCTGAGAACTAACCTCAGCTACACTTCCCCGGACCAGCCCCTGCGGAGCCTCCTCTTCACCAGCGCCGGGCCGGAAGAAGGAAAGTCTACGGTGGCGGCCAACCTGGCGGTGGTTTTGGCCCAGGCCGGGAGCCGGGTGCTGGTGGTGGACGCCGACCTGCGCAAGCCGGTGATGCACAAGGCCTTCAAGCTGGAGAACCGGCGGGGGCTCACCAACGCCCTGGTCGAGGACCTGGACTTTGCGGAGTTGGTTCGCTCCACCGACCTGCCCGGCCTGTTTGTCCTCACGAGCGGTCCCATCCCGCCCAATCCGGCGGAGCTGTTGGGCTCGGCCCGCATGCAGCGGCTGCTGCCGGCCCTGGCCGCGGCCTACGACCTGGTGCTGGTGGACACGCCTCCGGTGCTGGCGGTCACCGACGCGGCGGTGCTGGCGCCCCTGGTGGACGGCGCCATTCTGGTGGCCCGGGCGGGGGTTACCCGCACCGACCTGCTCAAGGAGGCCAAGGAAGCCCTGGAGCGCACCGGGGTGCGCCTGCTGGGCGCGGTGCTCAACGGGCTCAGGCCCGATACCGAGGGGTACTATTACTACCACTACCGGTACTACTACGGCGACGGCGCCGGCCGCCGGACGGACCGCGGGGAAGGCACCGAGGGCGCCGGCGAGGAGCTGTAGGTACGGGGCCCTGCGGCCCGTGCAGGGGACCGGACGCTCTCCTTGAAGGGCGGCAGGTTTGTCCGCAGACGATGGCCGCCGAGCGGTCTTTCTATCGGCCGGTACTTTGCGGCTGCGGCAGGTCCGTGGACCGTAAGGGGAGGCTGGTGGGTGGGAAGATGGCATAGTCTTCTGACGCCCTTCGAGAGGGAAGTGGCCGCCCTGGCGAGGGCGGGGTACAGCCGGAGCCAGATAGCCGCGGCCCTGGGAATAGCTTCGGGCACGGTGAAGGCGGTCCTCCGGGACATACGCGGCAAGCTGGGGCCGGACTGGCGGGAAAGAGTACCGCCGAAAAAGCCGGGCGACGAGGCGGGGTATAAAGCCCTCGAGGGGAGGGCCGGGCCGGCGTTCGCGGCCGGGGTTTCTCCTTCTGGAGATAAGGCCCGGCCGGCTGGGTCGGGGCCTGGCCGGGAGGTTCCCGAGGCCGGCGGCACCTACCTCTCGGTGGCCCGGTACGAGCGGGAAGCTCGCGAGGGGCGTCGAGTGGCGGCCTCTCTGTTGCTGCGCAGCCACGGCCGAACCCTGCTCAAGGTTTCGGGAGACCAGCGCTTCTTTTTAAAGCCGGTGCTGGGCGCCCTGGAGGCGGAGCGGTACTTACGCCTTTTGGCCGCCGACCGCCACGACCGCTTTGCCCCGCCCTGGCTGCCGGTGGTAAACCGGGGCCGCCGGGCGGTGCGGGCCGCCGCCTACCTGGTGTGCGACGAACCCCTGGTGCGGGCGGCGCTGGAGGAGTACCTGCGGGCCGGCCTGTCCGGCTATGTGGCCGAACTTTCGGAGAAACTGGCCGCCGCTCGGAGCTTGACCGGCCCCTGGCGGCGGGCGCAGCTCCCGGACGAGCAGGAGCTGTGGACGTGGGTGCGCCAGGCCTTCGACCTGGACGCCCAGACCCCTCCCGGGTAACCGGGTTTTGGCCTTCGCTTTCCAGGTATTCCAGGATATAGCCGGCAAAGCGGCCGAAGTCTCTTCTTTACCACGATGTGCCGCCCTATGTCCAAAAGGCACTCTAGGGCCCGGCGCAAGTGGTGTTCGGCTATGGCATAGTTGTCCGGGTGGGCGGCGAACGCTTCCTCAGATGGGAGGAGGGGCCGCGCTGCCTGACCTCCCAAGGCGGAGCCTTTCCTTCTAGGAAGGACTTGCCTTATGAGTGAAGAATTGCTATTCTCACAGAGGAGGTCCGCCGGCGTAATGGTCGGCGGCGGCGAGGCGATATACGCGTGAGCAGGGAAGAACTTCACGCCTTGGTGGACCTGCTTCCGGAGGAAGCGGTGGGAGCGGCCAAAGATTTGCTTGAGGGGATCTTGCACGCCGGCTCGGGGTTCGGCCGGGGCCAGCCGGAGGAGAGGGCGATCCTCCTGGAGCAGGTTGTGGATTATCTTCCCGACGCCACCCTGGCCGTGGACCGCGAGGGAAAGGTATTGGTGTGGAACCGGGCCGCCGAACAGATGACGGGAGTCAAGAAGGAAGAAATACTGGGGAAGGGTGGCTACGCTTGCGCCGTTCCCTTTTACGGTCAGCCCCGGCCCTTGCTGGTCAACCTGGTGCTGGGCAACGGCAGGGAGTGGGAGAAGGAGTACGACAAGATAGAGCGCATGGGCGAGGTCGTGGCCGCCGAGGGGTTTGCCCCGAACGCTTGCGAAGGCAAGGGGCTTCGCTTCTGGACCCTGGCGGCGCCGATTTACGCCCCGGACGGAAAGCTGATCGGCGCCGTCCAGTGCATTCGCGACATCGGGGACCGTAAGAAGGCGGAAGAGGAGCTGAAGTACCTTAGCACCCACGATACCCTCACCGGGCTTTACAACCGTGCCTACTTTGAAGAGGAGCTGCGCCGCCTGGAGAAGAGCCATTTTTTCCCTGTGAGCTTCGTGATCTGCGATCTGGACGGGCTAAAAGTGGTAAACGATGCGCTCGGGCATGAACGGGGCGACGAGCTTCTGCGCCGGGCGGCCGCGGCGATAGCGGCCTGCCTGCGGGCTTCGGACGTGGTGGCCAGGGTGGGCGGAGACGAGTTCGTGGTGCTCCTTCCCGGTACCGACCGGAAGGGGGCGGAGGCGGTGGCGGAGCGGATACTGGCGGAGGTGGAGGAGGATAACCTGTCCCACCCCGAGTTGCCGCTGAGCCTTTCTATCGGCACGGCGGCGGCGCAGGACGCCTCCGTATCCCTGTGGTCCGTCTACAAGGAAGCGGACGATGCCATGTACCGGGACAAGCTGGCCAGAGGGCGCGAGCCGCGCCTGGCGGTACTCCGGGTGCTAAAGGCGGTGCTGGCCGAGAAGGACCTGCACAGCGAGCGCCTGCGGGAAATGGCCTGTGCGCTGGGCGAGGCGGTGGGGCTTTCGCGGGAGGAGATGGACCGTCTCTGCCTGCTGGTAGAGGTACACGATATCGGTAAGCTCGGTGTGCCTCGGCATATTCTTCTCAAGCCGGGCACGCTTTCGACGGAAGAGTGGAAGGAGGTTAAGCGCCACCCCGAGATCGGGTACCGCATAGCGCTGTCCTCGCCCGAGCTGGCCTCGGTGGCCGACCTTATCCTTCAGTGCCGGGAGCGGTGGGACGGGACGGGTTACCCGCAGGGCCTGCGCGGAGAGGAAATCCACCTCCTGTGCCGGATACTGGCGGTGGTGGAGGCCTACGAGGTGATGACCACGGATCGGCCCTACCGGAGGGCGCTGAGCCATCAGGAAGCGGTGGCGGAACTGAAGCGGGGTGCGGGGAGGCAGTTCGACCCTAAATTGGTAGAGATCTTTCTTGGGCTAATCGGGGACTCATAATGAGGCCGGCTCGCCGGGCCCGGGCTACCCTCTTGAAATCCGGGGCAACGGGCCATCGGCTTTTCCAGGGGCAGGAGAACGGCCGGCGGCAACGAATATTTAGGCAAAACTTACGGTTTGGGGGGACGGCTTCTGACCGAGGACGAAACGGTAGTAAGCTGGCTGGATGGTCTGCGCCTGAACCGGTTTCACTACGGGCTGATGCTCCTGGTGGGATCGGTGGAGCTCTTTTCCGGTTACAACTCCCAAATTATCGCCTACACCCTGCCCCAAATCATGCGGGACTGGCGCCTCAACCCGGTCCTGGGCGGCACTCTTTCCTCCTACACCTTCATGGGCTTCATGGTGGGCACCGCGGTCCTGGGGGCCGTGGCGGACCGCATAGGGCGCAAACGGGCTCTGATGCTGGCGGTGACCGTTTTTGCTCTCTTCGGAGGGCTTGCGGGTCTGGCGCGAGGCTTCTTCTGGTTCGCGATACTGCGTTTTCTGGCGGGCATAGGCATGGGTGGGGCGCTGCCGATAGCTATTGCCTTGGTGTCCGAGTATGCCCCTGCCCGGGCCCGAGGGAAGGCGGTGACGATCATGGCCTGCGGGTTTAATCTCGGCTGGGCCGTGGCGGCGCTGGGCGGGATGCTGATTGTGCCCACCCTGGGGTGGCGGGCGGCCCTGCTGGTGGGCATGCTTCCCTTGCTGCTGCTTCCTCTGTTTTGGCTCCGGCTGCCGGAGTCGGTACAGTTCCTGAGCGTTCGGGGCCGCTACCTGGAGGCGCTCCGCGAAGTCCGGCGCCTGGAGGCGGCGGCCGGGACGCCGCCCCGGGAATGGGGCCGGCAACACTTCGCCTTCGTCACCGCATCATCCGGGAGCCGGGCTCGGGACATTTTCGGGTCAGGGCTGGCGCCGACTACGCTCCTGCTCTGGATCACCTATTTCTTCGCCTTCTTGGCCGTTTACGGGCTTTCTATATGGTTGCCTTCCCTCCTCCTGGCTTCAGGTTTTTCCGTCACCCAGGGCTATGGCTTGGGCATGTTTCAGTCGGTATGCGCCGTGGGGGGAGGGCTGGTTTCCGGCTTGCTCATGGATCGCTGGGGCCGCAAGCCGGTGCTGGCGGGCTACTACCTGCTCGGCGGCGCGGCCCTGTGCCTTCTCGCCGCCGTCTCCTCGGGCTTGGCCTGGTGGTGGCGGCTGCCGCTACCGGCGCTTTCATATTGTCCGTGCCTATGCCCCAGCACGTGGTGGCAGGAGAGGTGTATCCCACCCGGGTCCGCTCCACCGGGGTGGGCTGGGCGCTTACCTTCGGACGGCTGGGATCTATTTTGGGGCCGGTTTTGGTAGGCGCCCTGCAGGTGGCGGGGTTCGGCGCGGGCCTGAATTTCTTTGTCCTGGCCCTGCCCTGCTTCCTCTGCGGGGTGCTGGTGCTGCTGCCGTTTTTCAGGGCCGGAGGGCAGGTGCGGAGCGCCTCGGCGCCGGCCTGACCGGCGTCCGAGCCCGGCGCACCTGCCGGCGGTTGATCCGGCCAACCCCGGAGGTGTTGCCATGCCTTTGCCCGGTGCGGGCGGAGGCAGGAGTGCCATTGCCCTCACCTGCGTGACCCAAAACCCCCAACCCGGCGCCATATTGGGTATTGGACCCTCCTTCGGCCCGCGCTTTACGGAGTTCTTTATGGCTCATCCTGGCACATGTAGCGGAGCGCTACAGGAATCTCCCTCCACCTCGGCAGGCTACGGGCAGTCAACCTGACCGGCAGGCATACGCAACCGATGTGCCGTTTCGGGACACTACCGTGCTGCATGAAATTACCAGTCAGGGCACGGGCCTGGCATTGTTGTTGCTTCCTAGTTTGGACAAACCCACAAACGGCACCCGCATGGCCGGCCATGGGGGCCTAGGCAGTCCTCTTCGGAGGATTGGCTTTCTGACTACACTTATCCGGATTGCCCCGCGAACAGGGTCCTTTGTGCGTCACGGCATCTTCCGGGACAGCATCTTCATTAGGGCCGGTTACCGTCGGTGGGAGGACTCGGCTACTAGATTGGGGAGGGGTGGACCAGATGGGGCAGAACCGAGTAGAAAGGGTTTATCGTCTCTGGGAGGCCGTTGTTTTTCGGCGCGGCAGTCCCGACACGGCGGCCAGGTACGTGGACCCGGCCATTATTCAATCGTGGCAGCGGTGTCTGTCGAGGAACCTCAGTCCCGAGCGGCCGGTAGCCAAGCGGCTCGACGACGGCGAAATAAGAGCCCGACGAAAGCAGTACGCCAGGCTGATCGAGATTGCCCGGCTCTTTCTGGAGCGGCTCTACCACCTGGTTACGGGTTCCGGCTTTGTAGTGGTTCTGCTGGACCGGGAAGCCTGCATCCTCGAGCTCATGGGCGACGAAGAAATCCTCAATCGGGACTACTACTTTCGGGTGGGCGAATTCTGGGACGAAGAAAGCAAGGGAACCAACGCCATGGGCCTGGCCAAGGTGGAGCAGAAGCACGTGCAGGTGTACGCCACCGAGCACTACTGCCGGGCTAACCACTGGCTGACTTGCTCTGCCGCTCCCATCCGCAACGAGGACGGCGAGATGATCGGAATTCTCGACGTCTCCGGGGACTACCGGCGGGCTCACGCCCACACCCTGGGAATGGTGGTGGCGGCCGTTCAGGCCATCGAGAATCATCTGCGCTTGGAAGCGGCCGGTGCGGAGATCTCTCGTTCCTACAGCAATATTGCCGCCATAGTGGAGGCCATCTCCGACGGGCTGGTATCCTTTGACCACCACGGATCGGTGACCATGGTGAACCACGTGGCGGCCAGGATGCTGGGGGTCACCGTAGCCGATTGCCTGGGACAGCCGCTGGACAAGATGCTCAACCTGCCGACGGCGACCATTAGGAATATCATTGAGGGCCAGCAGGTGCTCACCGATCAAGAGATCTTCGTAGACACGGGGCGAGGCCCCATGTATTTCCTGATGTCCGGGCGGCCGATACTGGACGGAGAGCAGAAGGTGTGCGGGGGCGTGGTCACCCTGCGGCCCATGGGCAGCGTGCACAGGTTAATAACCAAGATGGTGGGCGCGAGTGCGCGTTTCACCTTCGAGGATATTCTGGGCAGCAGCCCGTCCATCCGCCGGGCCATCCAGGCAGCCAAGTCGGTGGCGCGCAGCACGTCGACCGTATTGCTGGAAGGGGAGAGTGGAACCGGCAAGGAGATGTTCGCCCAGGCCATTCACAACGCCAGCCCGGTGGCGGCGGGGCCGTTTGTGGCCATAAACTGTGGGGCAATTCCCCGGGAGCTGGTGGAGAGCGAGCTTTTCGGGTACGAGGAGGGGGCGTTTACCGGCGCCAGGCGCGGCGGTCGGCCGGGCAAGTTCGAGCTGGCCAACGGCGGGACGGTTTTCCTGGACGAGGTGGGCGACATGCCCTGGGAGACGCAGGCGGCCCTCCTGCGGGTGCTTCAGGAGAAACAGGTGGTACGGGTGGGTGGGTTAAAGCCAATCCCGGTGACCATCAGGGTGATCGCCGCGACCAATAGGGATCTAAAGAAGGAAGTGGAGAAAGGCAATTTTCGGGGCGATCTCTACTACCGGCTCAACGTGGTAAGCATCAGGGTGCCGCCGCTGCGCGAGCGCAGGGAAGACATCGCCCTTCTGGTTCAGCACTTCATCCAGAAGTTTTCCGCCCTCTTACGCATGCCGCCCAATGAGATAGACCCGGCGGTGCTGGACATATTCTACCTCTATTCCTGGCCGGGAAACGTTAGGGAGTTGTCCAACCTGATCGAGAGGGCGGTCAACCTGGCCCAGGGAAAGCCCATTGCCGTTGAGCATCTGCCCGACTACCTGCAGGCGATGCTCAAGGCCGGCGGGACGGCCAACCTGACGGTCCCCCACTTGCCGGAGGCGGCGTTTTATCGTCAGCAGCGCCAGCTGATAGTAGAAACGCTCGAGACGGTTGAGGGTAACATTGCCAAGTGTTCGCGCGTGCTGGGCATCAGCCGGAGCACCCTGTACCGAAAGCTCAAGAGATACGGGATCAGCGTGCCTCGAAAGATCATGTAGCACCTGTGTCAGGCAACAGGTGACACATGCTTCAGATTGGGCCACAGGCCGCGCACCTGCGGCACGCAGAAAGGGCCTGGCAGCTGCACTTCATCCCTAAGAGGGGCTGGCATGGTAGTTGCGTAGACAGACTTAGTTGAAAAGTCTTCCGGTGGGGGTGTTGAGCAGTGAGTGAAGCCCTTTATTCCAAGATGGCGGCCGAAGCCATGGCCGCACAAAAGGCGGACCTCGAGGTGATCAGGGAAAAGCGCGGTAGCCGTTTTCGCGTTACCGACGCCAAACCCTACGTGGACGCGGTCAACGGTATGCAGCCCGCCGAGGGGCAGAGTGCGGAAGTCTTCCGGCTCCATGTGGATTCGGTCAATGCCCACTACCAGATTCTCTGCCAGCTCACCGACACGGTGCGGCCAGAGGATGATCCCTTCGTAGAGCACTATCAGACGCCGGCGGTTCTGGAAATCCTCTACGCACTGGACCCGCCCTTCCGCAGGGCGGTAGAAGCCTTCATCAAAGCCATCGAGGATAACGAGGTGCTTATCGGCCGGGAGGCGGTCCGCCGCTACGGGGGCTTTTACGGCCCCACCTGCGTGGTGGACTTTGCCTTCTGCCCCGGCTCAACCCGCAACGTGGTGAATACGATCCTGAACGGTCTCGACATCGATAGGGCGTACAAGCAGGCCATCCTGTCGGCCAAGTCCTGGGGAATGAATACCTCCTACGGAATAGGGGCGGCTTTCGCCGCGGCGCTGGAAGCCGGGAAGACGGTTGCCGAAGCGGTAAGGGCAGAGATCGAGACCCTCAAGCTGGTCTACGATCGGCCGATCGAGGCCCAGGCCAAGCTCATGGCCGAGGCCGGCCATGCCTCGTTCGACGTGAAAGCCTACATGGAAAGGTATAAGGAGAGCATCAAGCCCGCGGTGGAGGCGGCGGTCAAGGCCGGAGTCCACTACGGCAACATCGTAACCGTACCCGCTTACTGTGTGGGAGATGTGGCCCACCACATCAGCCAGTCGATGTACAACATGGCCAAGGACGACGTAACCATGGCCATCATCGACGCGGTTTCCCGGGTTATGGAGGAAACCCTGAACCACGGCCTGCAGCAGGGCTACAAGAGCGCCTACGACGTTCTCAGCGTGGCCACCGGATCTACGGCGGCGGCCACCGCCTACATCCTGGAGAAAGACGGGTTTACCGTTCCCATGGTGGTCGATCTGCTGGTTAAGCGTTTCACCAACTACGTCCAGATGTACCCGAACCGGGGAGCGGCGGCGGAGCTGCATAACTGCGACTTCATGGACATGATCCTCCGGGGCGCCAAGATTCTGGAGCCCGCGCCCATAGGTTCGGGCGGCAAGGTGCGCGGCGTGGAGGTGCAGCTCGCTCCGGTGGACCAGAACGAGGTGCTGAGCAACCCGCAGCGGTACACCTATCCCGCTTGCGCCATAACCGTGAGGTTCTCTTCGCTGATGCGCCTGGCCGACTTCCCCTGCCTGCTCACCAGCGAGCCGGTGACCGCCACTCTGATGACCAACATCATCGCCCTGGAGCCGACAAAGCCCGGTTCGCCGGCGCGGGTGTGCAAGGACTGTGCGGTGTGCACGCTGGTCAAGCGTCACAACCACTGCAACTGGAAGGAAGCGGTGTAAGGAGAGGAACCCGAAGCAGAGGTGGAGACGGGCGAGGGAGCAAGGGACGGGCGGTCGGCGTCATGGCGGTGCGCAGCTGCGAACCGGGGTGGAGTGGCGCGCTGCCCGTCCTTCTTTTTTGGCTCCGGTCAGTTCTCACAAAGAAGGAGGAGCAGGATTGCCATGGCTTACTCCCTGGGAAAGAAGTTTCTGGCCGAACTCATCGGCACCTGGATGCTGGTGATCGTGGGGCCGGGAGCCGCCGCGGTGACGCTGATGTTGGCAGCGGGCGAGCAGAAGGCCTCCAGCTTTAACATCGGTATCGGGGCCCTCGGCGGGCTGGGAGACTGGTTTGCCGTCGGCATGGCCTTCGCCATCATTATCGCCGCCGCCATATACGTTTTCGGCCCGGTATCGGGGTGCCACATTAATCCCGCCGTGAGCATAGCGCTGTGGGCGGGCAAGAAGCTTCCGGCCAAAGAGCTGGTACCTTACCTGGTGGCTCAGTTTCTGGGTGCGGCGCTGGGCTCTCTCACCTTGCTGGGTCTGCTGGGGTACGAGGGCTCCACGGTAGGCGGGCTTGGCGCTCCCGCTCCCTTCCCGGGACTTACCGTTTTCCAGGCTTTCTGGGCCGAGACTTTCGGCACCTTTGTTCTCATGTTGACCATTATGGGCATCGCCGTGGATCGCAGGGCTCCGCAGGGCTGGGCCGGCCTCATCATCGGTCTCACCGTGGGCGGTCTGATCACCACCCTGGGCAACATTTCGGGTTGTGGCATCAATCCGGCCCGTACTTTCGGACCCTACCTGATCGACAGCCTGGTAGGGGGCCCCAACCTCTGGGCCAACTTCTGGGCTTATCTGGTGGGGCCCATTATCGGAGCCCTTTTGGCGGTCCTGGTTTATGAGGGTGTGGTGAAGCAGAAGGAGTAGCTGCGCCCGAGCTTGGCCCGGGGCGTTCCCGGGCCTTGACGGTGCCGGGGGGCGTCCTGCGCTCGAACGGGACGCCCCCTCACGGAGGGGAGACAGAGATGGGCGGGGTACGGGTACGCACGGGAGCCAGGTTGCACCTGGGCCAGCTTGACCTGTGCGGGAACCTCGGTCGGAGGTTCGGCAGCGTAGGGGTGGCCATCGAGCGCCCCGGTTGGGAGGTGGTGGTCGAACGAGGTTCGGGGCTTCGCGTGGAAGTATCGGGGGAGGTCGAGGAGAGTGCCGCCTCCCGGGCGGCGGCCCTGGTGCAGGAGTACCTGGATCATTACTCCCTGCCGGGGGCCCGCCTGCGCATTCTCAGCTCCATACCTGCCCACAGGGGGCTGGGGTCGGGAACCCAGCTGGCCCTGGCGGTGGGCGTAGCGGTTACCCGGCTGTACGGCCTCCGCCCTTCGGTTTGGGAACTGGCGCAGGTAACCGACCGGGAGGGGAGCCGATCCGGCATCGGGGTGGCGGCCTTTGCCCATGGCGGCCTGGTGGTTGATGGCGGTCTGCGGGTGCCTTCTCCCGGATCGCCTCCACGGCGTTCCCTTCCGCCGGTAACTGCCCGGATTCCGTTTCCCAGGAGCTGGGGAATTGTGGTGGGCCTGCCGCCCTCCGTCCGGGAAGTGGCCGGGGAAGAGGAGGCAGCAGCCTTCGCCGGGCTCGAACCCATGGACGAGGGGACTGCCGGGTATCTCGCCCGCCTGGTCTTGATGAAGCTTCTGCCGGCGGTGGTGGAGGAGGACCTGGTGGCCTTTGGAGAAGCGGTCACCGCCATGCAGAAGACGATCGGCGGGTACTTTGCTTCCGTCCAGGGAGGGGTATTCTCCACCGGGCTGGGGGCGGAGCTGGCGGAATTCTTCTTGCGGCACGGAGCGGCAGGGGTGGGCCAGAGTTCCTGGGGGCCGACGGTCTACGGGTTTGCTCCCCGCGGGAAGGTCGAGGACCTGGTGAGAAAGGCCCGGCTGGCTTTCGGTGCTCGCGTTCAGGTTTTCGGTGCGGCCGCCATGAACCGCGGCGCCCTGTGCGGTCCGGCCGAGGAGAACACCATGGCCCTTTACGGACGGGGGAAGAACTGAACCCATGAGCATTGCCTGGGGGATTACCGGCGCGGGACATTTTCTCCGGGAGTGCGCGGAGCTTCTCCGTTCGCTGAAGGAAGTGGACGTATTCGTTACCGAGGCAGGGTATCAGGTGCTCAGGAGTTACGGGCTCCTCCAGACGATCCAGGAGGCGGCGCGCCGGTTCTACCGGGACGATCGGAACGGTAACCGGGCGGTAGGCCGCCTGTACACCTCGATCTACCGCCTGGTGGTGATCGCCCCGGCCACCTCCAACTCGGTGGCCAAGATGGCCTGCGGGATATCCGATACGGTGGTCACCAACCTTTTCGCCCATGCGGGCAAGTGCCGGATACCGCTGGTAGTGCTTCCCACCGATACGACAGGGGAGGTAGTCTCCGAAGCTCCGGGCCGAAGGCGGGTGGTGGCTTTTCCCCGTCCGATAGATCTGGAAAACGCGGAGCGCCTTTCGTCCTGGCCGGGGGTGACGGTGGTCCGCAGTACTGAAGAACTCGGGGACCGGCTTCGGGCTTGGGTCAGGGATAGCGGTCGGGCCGGCTAGGGGGTGCAGGATGTACGTCTTCGTTACCGGAAAGCTGGCCGCCAGGGCGTTGGAGCGGGAAGTGGCCGGGATTCTTCCGCCCGGCGGCTATGAGATCAAGGTGCTGGACCGCCGGGTGGCGGCGCTGATGAGTACCGAATACATCGCCCGCTGCTTGGCCCGGAGTGTGTGGCCCGCCCGGCCCGAAGTTGTGGTCATACCGGGAAGGTGTGTGGGGCCCCTCGAGCCCATACAGGGGGCAACCGGCAGCCGGGTCCTCCGCGGCCCGGACGACCTGAAGGACCTTGCCGTCTTCTGGAGGCAAGAAATGGGCCTGGAGGGGAGAGATCCTCCCGGGGAGGATGCCCGGCCGCCCCGGAGACCCCAGATCCTGGCGGAAATCGTGGATGCCGCCGGGCTGGGCAGGGAGGAGATCCTCTGCCGGGCCCGTTATTACCGCGAAAGCGGCGCGGACATTATCGACCTCGGATGCTTTGCGGATAGGCCATTTCCCGGTCTGGGGAAGGTGATCCGGGCGCTCAAGGACGAAGGTTTCCGCGTGAGTGTGGACGGCTGCCGGTCTGAGGACCTCCTGGAAGCAAGTGAGGCGGGGGCGGACCTGCTCCTGAGCCTAAGCCTCCGCCACCTGCCCCTGATTCCCGAACTCTCCTGCCCGGCGGTGGTGATCCCCGAGGAGGAAGACGACCTGGCGTCCCTGTACCGGGTGATCGAGGCTATGGAGAGGTGGGGCAGGACCTACGTAATCGACCCCATACTCCAGCCGCCCGGGCTGGGGTTGGCCCGGTCCCTGGAGCGTTACCTGCGCCTGCGGCACGAGTTTCCGGACAAACCGTTCCTCATGGGGTTGGGAAACGTCACCGAACTGGTGGATGCAGACAGCATCGGGATCAACGCTTTGCTGGTGGGGATAGCCTCAGAACTGGAAATAGACTACGTCCTGACCACCGAGGTCAGCGCCCGGGCCGTGGGTGCGGTGCGGGAAGTAGCCCTTGCCCGCCGCCTCATGCACCGGGCACGGACTCTGGGCAGATTGCCCAAGCACGTGGACTACGGCCTTCTGGTGCTTAAGGAACCGCGGCGGGAGGTGTTCGGTGAGGAAGAGCTGACGGAGATGCAGGCCCTGGTAAGAGACCGCCACTATCGGATTTTTGTAGGGGCGGAAAGCATATACGTCTTCAACCGCTCCGTCTTCGTCCGCGGCCGCCGCGCCGAGGAGTTGTTCGAGGCGCTTGACGTGTCGGACCCCGGGCACGCGTTCTATCTCGGCCGGGAGCTGGAGAGGGCCGAGACCGCCCTTCGGCTGGGCAAGAAGTACGTTCAGGATTGCCCGCTGCGGTGGGGATACCTGGATGAGCGGGACGGCAGGGGGAGGAGTTCGTGATCCGGGAGACCATAGTGTCCAGCGCGGACGCGGCGGGAAACCCCAACTTTGCCCCGATGGGGGTGGTCGTGGAGGAGGCAGACATCGGGCGCGGGGCGGAAATAGGGCTCCGGGTGTACCGGGGGTCGCGAACCGGGGCCAACCTTCTGGAAGTGCGACAGGGGGTAGTCAATCTCGTCGACGACGTGCTGCTCTACGTAACCACGGCCCTCTTCGACGCCCTACCGGAATGGGAACCGTCGTTCGCGGTGCGTCCGCCGGGGATGAGAGGCGCGCCGGGGCGGTGGGAATTCGTTGTAGTGGCGGCGGAGGAGGAGGTGCGGCGGGGAGCAAGGGTTGACCGGGTTACCGGCCGGGTGGTCCACACTGTGGGCGGCCACGGCGGGTTCAAGGGCTTTTGCCGGGCCCAGTGGGCGGTGCTGGAGGCCACGATAGCCGCTACCCGGGTGGGTTATGTGGGACCGGAGGTTCTGGCCTGCTGGGACTACTGGCAGAGGCTGGTGGAAAGGACCGGCGGTCCCCGGGAGAAGACGGCCTTCCGCCTGGTACGTGACTATCTTGAGGCGCGGGGCCTCAGACCTCCGGTGCCGCCGGCGGGACGGGCGGGTTCGTGATCGGTGAAAGCTTCGGATCGGAGGTGAGGAGACCGTGAGACCGGTCCTGCTGCACCTTGACGTTGACCCCAAGCCTAGCGCGTTCGACCTCATCACCGCCTGTGACGCGGGGGCAGAGGTGGTCCTCCCGTACGGCGGCGTGACGCCCGGGGAAGTCGGCGCCCTGGTGTACGGGGCACTGTTCACCCGCAAGGTGTCCCACCTGCGGCATACGGCCATATTCGTTGGCGGTTCTAAAGTGGACGAGGCGGAGGAGGTCATGGGGCAGGTTCTCAAGACCTTCTTCGGACCTTTCCGGGTTTCGGTAATGTTCGACGCCAACGGCTGCAACACCACGGCTGCGGCGGCGGTCAGAAAGATGGCTTCGGCTCTGAAGCTGGAGGGCAGAAGGGTGCTGGTGTTGGCCGGAACCGGGCCGGTGGGGCTCAGGGCGGCGGCGTTGCTGGCTCGCGAAGGGGCCAGGGTCAGGCTCTCCTCCCGAAGCCCGGATAGAGCCCGGTCCGCGGCCGAAAAGCTTCGGGAGCAGCGAGGCCTGGAGGTGGAGCCCATCTGTGTCACCGGAGGGGAGGACCTGGAGGCAGCCCTGAACGGAGCAGAAGCAGTACTGGCCTGCGGCGCTGCCGGCGTCAGGCTGGTGCCCGGAGAGACCTGGGTTTCCCGGCCTGAACTCAAGGTGCTGGCAGATGTGAATGCGGTAGAGCCTTTAGGGATCGAAGGTATCAAGGCCACGGACGACGGTGAGGAACGGGAAGGCAAGATCGTGTTCGGCGCTCTGGCCATCGGCGGGCTGAAGATGAGGATTCACCATACCGCTTTGGGCAGGCTGTTCGAGGCCAACGACCAGGTTTTCGACCTGGAGGAGATCTACGAGCTCAGCGGGCACCTATGAAGAGCCAAGGCACGCTCCTTCTGGTGGGTACCAGTACCCGGGCGCTGGCCGAGTCGGCGGTCAGGTCGGGTTTTAGCGTAATGGGCTTCGACTTCTTCGCCGATATGGATCAGCAGGCTTTCTGCCCGGTGATTACCCCGGAGCGGCGAGGACGGAAGTTGACGGTGCCCGCCCTGCTCGAGCTGGCTCAGAACGAGATCCGGTCTGGCGCCGGCAAGGGCGGGGGTATAGGCGGCCTGGTCTTGGCTTCAGGGCCGGAAAACCACCCGGAGGCGCTGCGGTGGTTCTGGGAGAGAGGGCTGCTGCTGGGTAATTCCCCCGATACCCTGCAGCAGGTTAGGAATCCGTTTCGGCTGGCCGAGGCCGTCAGGGATACGGGCGTCCGCTTCCCGGAGACCTACCCCTGGGAGCAAGGGCCCCGGCTGCCGGGCGGAGCCAGGAGGTGGCTGGTGAAGCCGCTTCGGGGCGGCGGCGGTCGAGGGATCCGGCCGCTGCCGCCTGCGGGTCGGTCACGGTCCGGTGCGGTAATCGCCGGCGAGGGGACTTGCGTCATACAGGAATTCGTTCCCGGCCTGGCGTGTTCCGCCACCTTCGCGGCCGATGGGAAACGGGCGGTAGTGATCGGAGCCAGTCTCCAGCTCCTGGCCGGCCGGCCGGAAAGGCCGTTTGGCTACGGCGGCAACATCGTCCCCCTGATCCCTCCCGAAGCCCTAAGACCTCCCTTCTGGAGGGAGAGGCTGGTGGAGGCAACGCGGGCGCTGACGGCCCGGTTCGGCCTCAGAGGGCTGAATACGGTGGATTTCATCCTCAATGCGGAAGGCATTTGGATTCTTGAAGTAAACCCGAGGTGGTCCGGCTCGGTGGAGCTGTTCGAGCAATTGAGGGGAAAGCCGCTCTTCCCGCTGCACCTTTCCGCCTGCAGCGGCGAGGGTCTTGGCGACCGGGACGAAAGGGGCGGCGGGATGGGGTTGGCTTGGGGCCCTGACCTGGCCGGGTGCCCCGGGCCGGCCTGCCGGGGAAAGGCCATACTTTATGCGCCCTACGACTTTAAGGTGAGCCCGGAATGGCCCTGGGAGCAGCTGTACCGGTGGGGCATGCGGGATATCCCCCAGCCGGGGACCCCGGTGAAGGCGGGACGCCCGGTGTGCACGGTGCTGGCGGCCGGAGATTCTTGGGCTCACTGCCGGCGGCAGCTGGCCGCCAGGCTGGAGTGGGCGCTGCGGACGCTGGAAGGCAGGAGAATTCAGGCCGTGCGGTGAGGTTGGCGGATGCTGAGACGGGATATCGCGCTGGCGGCCCAGGCCGCCTGCTGTCTGGAGGTGGCCGCGCCCAAGGTAGGCAACGTGAACCGTCATCACGACTTTCCCGATTGCACCCTGGAGGACTTCCTTCTGAGCGCGGCGGCCATAGCCTGGGTGCTGGCAAAAATCGAGAGCTGCTCGGTGGGCCGGGCGGTCCTGGCGTGCGTGGAGGCCACGCGGGCCTGGGTGCCGGTCAACACCAATCTGGGAATCGTGCTCCTGTTCGCCCCTCTGGCGCGGGCCTGGGCAGAGTGGGCGCCGGGCGAAAGATGTGCCGACCCTTGCCGGATGGGCCTGGAAGTCCCGGAGTCCCTGCGCCGGACCCTGGCCCGGATCCTGACGGATTTGGGACGGGAAGACGCCGGCCACGTCTACCGGGCCATCCGGCTGGCCTCACCCGGGGGCCTGGGAAAGGCGGACACCCACGATGTTTCCCAGACCGAGCGGCCGGAGATTACCCTGCTCGAGGCCATGAAACTGGCGGCCGAGCGCGACCTGGTGGCGGGAGAGTACGCGAACGGCTTCGCCCTGACTCTGGATGAAGCGCTGCCTGCCCTGGACCGGGCCCTGAGACGGGGACTGCCGTTGCCGGAGGCGGTGGCAGACGCCCACGTCTATCTCTTGGCCCGCGCCGGCGATACCCTGATCGCCCGGAAGAAAGGACGGGAGGCCTCTGGCGAAGCGTCCCTCCGGGCCCGGGCAGTCGGCGCCGCCGGGGGCTGGGGGACGCCGGCCGGCCGGGAGCAGGCGGCCGAGCTGGATCGGTGGTTGAGGGGCGGCGGAGGCCTTGGCCTCCTCAATCCGGGGTCCACGGCGGATATCGTCACTGCCGCCCTCTTTCTGGCTTTTCTACTTCAGGGGCCCGGCTGGTGGAAGGAAGTACGGCCGGGAAGACGGGGGGTTGCCTAGGAGGTGAGAGGAAGGTTGCCTGAGACCTCCCGGTCCGAAAAGGCGTGGCCGTTGCTCCTGGTTAGCGTGGTTTCTGCCCGGGAGGCGCTGGAGGCCCTCCACGGCGGGGCCGACGTGATCGACGTGAAGAATCCGGCCGAGGGCCCTCTGGGCGCGCCGCAGCCCCGAACGGTGGGCGAGATAATGCAGGCGGTAGCCCGACGAAAACCGGTGAGCCTCGCCCTGGGCGAATATCCCGGCCGGCCCACCTCGGCCGCCTGGGCGGCCTTGGGTGCCGCCGGCTTCGCTCCGGCTTACTTGAAGATCGGCTTTCCCGGCTGGGTGGAAAAGGAGGAAATCGACCGCACCCTGAAGCTGGTGGTGCAGGCGGTGGCTGAACTCGGGGGCGAGACACTTCCCCGGGTAGTGGCCGTGGGGTACGCCGACACCACGGGCCGTAGCTGGCGCCCGGCCGACCTGCCGGGGCTGGCAAAGGAAGCCGGAGCCGCGGGTTGCCTCCTGGACACCTGGGATAAGACGGGCCCTCCTCTGCCTAGAGTGACGGCCACCGCCGAGCTGGAGGCCTTTGTGGGGACCTGCCGGGCGAACGGCCTCACCAGCGGGCTGGCGGGCAGGCTGGGCGAAGAAGAGGTGGTCGAACTGCTCGCCCTGTGCCCCACGGTCATCGGGATTCGGTCCGCCGCCTGCGTGGGCGACCGGGTAAACGGGTGCGTCACGGCGGAACGGGTCGGCAGGCTCAAGCGCCTCCTGCAGCCGAGTTGAAGGCGGCCAGGTCCTCCACGGTCAGCTTTCCCTGATGAAGCAGGGTGGCCACCAGGGCGCCGGCGGCTCCGGCCTCCTGTAGCCACCTCAGGTCCTCGAGGCACCGCACCCCGCCGCCGGCGAGAAGACCACCGCCCGGTAACGCCTCTGCTTCCAGGGTCCGGAGACAGAGGGAGACCAGGTCGCGGTTGATCCCCCGGCCGGTACCCACCCGGTCGATCTCCAGCAGGATTACCGAGGCAACGCCCAGGCGCGCAAGCAGGCGAAGGGCTTCGGTCGGCGTTAGGAGCTGGAGTTCCGGGGAGCGACTGAGGACCCGGCCCTGCAGGAGGTCGAGGCTTACCACGATCTTTTCCGGTCCCCAGACCCTGACCGCCTTTTCGAGCTCGCCGAGGTCTGCCAGGGTTTCCGTCCCCATGACCGCCTGGTGGATTCCCAGCGAGAAAAGGCAGGGCAGTTCGCGGTGGGAGGTTACGCCGGCATCTACCAGGCAGGTGATCGGCCGGTCTGTCAGGAGTTTCTGCAACAGCTTCAGGTTGGAGGTGGGACGCAGGGGACGGGTCGGCGAGGAACGGGATCCGGGTTGGATGGGGCCCAGAGCGTCCAGATCGGCCACGTAAAAACGGGAAAGACCGAGTCTTTGGCAGGCGTCCACCACTGCCTCCAGAGTGGGGGAACCGGCAATGGCGCTGCGTACAGGGCGGTACTGCCGCCGCTTTCCTCCCAGGCCGTGGACCACCACTCCGGACTTCAGGTCGATGGCCGGTATGATCTGAAAAGGCTTCATGGCTTCCTCCCGTTCGGACGATTCTCCCCTCGTTCTCTATGGTACAGGGAAACTGCCGGCCGGTCAAAGGACAGGTTCGGCCGGCAGCGCACCGGCTGCCAACCCAGGGGGTGGCAGGCCTGATTCTGGGTCTGGACATCGGTGGCGTCAACACCAAGGCCTGTTTCCTGTTTTCCGCTGCCGGAACTCCGGTCGGGGCAGGGGAGCCCCTGCGGTGCTGCGGGGTGAGCGTGAGCCACCAGGTATTCGCAGACGTGGAGGGTCTGGAGCGGGTCCTCGGGGGCTTGCGGAGTTCGGCCTCCCTTTTGGTGCCGGAGCAGAGGCTGCAGGCGGTAGGGGTAACCACAACCGCCGAACTCTGTGACGTGTTCGCGAGCCGCGTGGTGGGAGTCAGGCGGATACTCGAGGCGGTGAGAGCGGCCTTCGAGGGCGTACCGGTGTGGGTCTGGACCCTGGACTGCCGGTTTGAGCAACTCTCGTACGCTTACGACCGTCCGCTGGCGGCTGCCGCCGCCAACTGGCTGGCCGGGGCACTTGTGATGTCGCGGTGCTGGCCCGGTCCGGGCCCGGCCCTGCTGCTGGACATGGGCAGCACCACTACCGATATCGTACCCCTCGTTCCTAACAAGGTGCTGGCGGCCGGATACACGGATCAGCAGCGCCTGGCCTGCGGGGAACTGGTGTACACCGGATTGCTGAGAACGCCGGTTCAGGACATAGCGGGGCGGGTCTATCTTGACGGCGCATGTTGCCGCACCACGGCAGAGTACTTCACCGTGGCGGGAGACGTCTACCGCCTTCTGGGGTGGCTGGATGCGGAGCAGTACGGTATCCCGGCGCCGGACAAGAGGTCGCCGGGACCGGTGGACTGCGCCCGCCGGTTGGCCCGGCTGGTGGCGCAGGACCTGGAAGCGATGGGATGGGAGGAGATCCTGCTGCTGGCCCACCAGGTAAAGGAAAAACACCTGAGCCTGGTACTGGAGGCCATCTGGCAGGTGCTTTCCAGAAAGGAGATCGCCCGTCTTCTCTTTCGGCCCGACCGTTTGGAGGAGAAAAGAGAGAACTTCCGGGTCTGGCCGGATGGCATCACGCTGATACTTGCCGGCCTCGGCGTGCCTTTTCTGGCAGAGGTGGCCAGAAGGCTGGGGGTTGGAGCCCGGCGGTGGTGGGAGCTCGTGCCGGTTGCCGCTGCAAGCGAGGAATCCGGGGCCGGGGAGCCGGCGGCCCTGACCGCTTTCGCCGTCGCCTGGCTGCTGGCCGACTGCCTACAAGGCGGAGGCCGTAGATAGTTCCGGCTGTGACCCGGTAACCGGCCGTGACCGGAGGTTAAATGCCTCTTGGTCGGGGCCGGTTGACCGAAAAGGCTTGCAGCCGCCGTGGCGGGGAGGGCGGAGTATGGACAACCGTTCGGCCAAACCGCTGGTGAAGATTGGGGGTAGCCTGGTTTACCAACGAGACGGGGAGACTTTAAAGGAGCTCCTTGCCGTTTTGGGGAAGGCGGCCCGGGAAACCCCGCTACGGCTTGCCCTGGTGCCGGGCGGTGGCCCTTTTGCGGACGGGGTAAGGTACTGGTCGGCCGTGTTGGGATTGGGTCAGGAAGCAGCTCATTTCATGGCGCTAAAGGCTATGGACCAGTACGGCTACGTTCTGCACCACTTCCTGCCGGGAAGCCGGGTTCTGGAGATCTCCGGGCTTCGGAGGCCGGGGCAGGCGTTTCCTCCCGGGGTGCCGACGGTACTGTTGTGCGCCTCCTTCATGAGGAAGGTGCCGCCGGAGGAATTGCCGCGTTCTTGGGAGGCGACCTCCGATTCTGTAGCCGCCTACCTGGCGCGCCGCCTCGGGGCCGACCGCCTGGTGCTGGTAAAACCGGGATGTCCTTCGGCGATCCCGCCGGCCGAACTGGTAGATCCGTGTTTCCCGGAGCTGGTGCCGCCGGGGACAGACGCGTGGGTGGTGCAGGGGACGGATCCGGAGCTGGTGCTCAGGGCGGTTCTGGGGCAGGCCGAGGAAGGCCGGGGAGCGGTCAGGTGCCCTCCGGGGGGAAGAGGGGCAGCATGGTAGTCTTCGCCTACGAGTGGTTTTGTGCCCGTGGGGAAGTCGGAGCCGGGAACGGGGCCCTGGGCCGAGAGGGGTATGCAATGCTGGCGAGCCTAATCGGCGAGTTCCTAGAGATCCCGGAGGTGGAAGTGTTGACCGTTCTCCGGGAGGATCTGGTGCCACTTTTCCCCGCCGACCACCCTCGTCTGCAGATTCGGTGTTCCGGTTCCCCGCGGGCCTTTGCGGATTGTCTGTCCGGCTGCGAGGCGGTGGTGCTGATTGCCCCGGAAACCGGAAGGAGGCTCGAGGAACTGACCTCCCTGGCGGAACGGGAGAGGAAACCGGTGCTCGGGAGCACGTCTCTGGGCGTTCGAAAGGCGGCGGACAAGGCAGCTGCCGCCGGCCTCTTGAGCCGACGGGGAATACCCGTGCCCGGAGGCCGTTCTTTTCCCTTGCGGGCGGTGCGGGAAGTGGCCGGTTCCTTGTGCTATCCGGTGGTGGTCAAGCCGCTGGACGGGGCCGGGACCACGGCCACGTTCCTGGTCCGGGACGGTGCCCGGCTGCGTGAGGCGGTGGAACAAATTGAAGCCGCTTCCGCCGTCTCCGCCTTCCTGGTCCAGGACTACGTGCCGGGAGAGGCGGTGAGCGTGAGCCTGCTGGTGTTGCCCGGCACGGGTCGTTGCCTGGCATTGAGCCTGAACAGGCAATTGGTGTACCTGGACGAGCGGGGAGTTTTCCGGTACCGGGGGGTTAGCGTGCCCTATGCCCATCCCCAGGCCCAGAAGGCACTCTCTCTGGCCGCCCGCGTGCCGGCGGCCCTTCCCGGCCTGGCCGGGTACGTGGGGGTGGACATGGTTCTCGGCCCGGCCGGCCCGGTGGTGCTGGAGGTCAATCCCCGCATAACCGACTCCTGGGTGGCTTTGGCCAGGGTGAGCAAGACCAACCTGGCGGCGGCGTTGCTGGACGCCTGTCTGCGCCTGCGGCTGCCCGAAGACTGGGCCGTAGAGGGGCAGGCCGAATTCCGCCTGGCCGAAAATCCCAACGGGAGGTGATCGCTTCTGACTACGGTTTTCGGAACCCTGATCACCGTACGGAGTCTGAAGCAGGGCGTATCCGTAGCCCGGGGCAAGCAAGCGCCCGAGTACCAGGAAACGGTAGCGGTATTGGAAATGGCGCGGGAGGACATGGGCCGACTGGGCATCGCGCCGGGCGGGAGGGTCCGGGTGCGGAGCCTTCACGGAGAGATCGTTGTCGCCTGCAGGGAAGCAGATCTCCCCGGCGGCCTGTTCTGCCTGGCCATGGGCCCGGTGGCCAACCGGCTGGTGGATCCGGATACCGGGGGTTCGGGAATGCCTGCTTTCAAGAGTACGGCGGTGAGTGTGGAGCCGTGCACGGGAGAGTGAGGGGCGTGGTCGTCGGCGACGTGGTCTGTACCTTTTGCGGAAGCCTTTGCGACGATCTCGAAGTGGAGCTGGAGGGCGGGAGCATACGGGGGGTGAGACGGGCCTGCGCCGTTGGCCGGGCCAAGTTTCTGGCCGCCCGGGACACGGCCTCCCCGTCGATAAACGGGCAGCCGGCTTCCCCGGAGGCGGCCCTGGAGGAGGCGGCCCGGCTGCTCTTGCGGGCCGGCTATCCGCTGATCTACGGCCTGAGCACGATCCCGGCCGAGGCGCAGAAGGAGGCCATAGCCCTGGCCGAGCTGCTGGGGGCCAATATCGACAGCACTTCCTCTCACTGTCACGGCCCCTCCACCATGGCCCGGCAACAGACCGGACTCCCCACGTGCAGCCTGGGCGAGGCGAAGAACCGGGCCGATCTGGTGGTCTTCTGGGGGAGCAATCCGGCCGAATCCAGCCCCAGGCATTTCGTCCGCTATTCCGTCGGCGCCAGGGGACTGCTGACGCCCCAAGGGAGAAAGGACCGAACCGTGGTGGTAGTGGACGTGAGGCCCACGGCTACGGCGCGGCTGGCAGACGAGTTCCTGCAGATTGCCCCGGGGCAGGACTACGAGGCCCTGACCGTACTGCGGGCCCTGGTCAAGGGGGTGGCGGTGGAGGGGCGGCACCCGGCGGGGGTGCCCGTAGAGAGGTGGGCCCGACTGGCGGAGCTAATGAAGAAATGCCGGTACGGCGCGGTCTTCTTCGGCATGGGGTTGACCATGAGCCGGGGAAGGGAGGCCAACCTGGAGTTGCTGTTGACGCTGGTAAAGGAACTCAACGCCTACACCAGGTTCCACGCCCTGCCGATGCGGGGACACGGCAACGTGGCCGGGAGCGAGAACGTGCTGGCCTGGCAGACCGGTTTTCCGTTCGGGGTGAATTTCAGTGCCGGATACCCGCGGTTCAATCCCGGCGAGTTTACCGCCGTGGACCTTCTGGCCCGCGGGGAGGTCGACGCCTGTCTGGTAATAGGCGCCGATCCGGCAGCCCACCTTCCCGGGACGTGCGTTCGGCACCTGGCCTCCATTCCGGTAATCGTGATCGATCCTCACCCCAACCTAACGGCTTCCCTCGCCCGGGTAACCATCCCGGTAGCCCCGGCCGGGGTAGCCGCGGCGGGCACTTTTTACCGGATGGACAACGTTCCCCTACGGGCAAAGAAGCTCGTGGATCTGGGCCTTCCCTCGGACGAAGAAGTCTTGAGACGATTAAGGGAGAGGATCGCCCGTGCTGAGGATCGCCAACGGTCTCATTATTGACCCCGCCAACGGGCCGAGTGGCCGGGTAGGAGACCTGTTTATCGAAGGGGGCAAGATTGTCCCCCCGCCTTCCCCGGACCGGCGGTGCGAGGTTCTGGACGCTACCGGTCTGATCGTAACCCCGGGAGCGGTGGAAATCCATAGCCATATCGCCGGCCCGAAGGTAACCTCGGGCCGCATCCTGCTGCCCGAGGACCACTACGCGCACCCGGTCAGGCGGAGGCGGGACTTCCGGTCCGGTACCGGCCGCACGGTTCCCAGCATCTTCGTAACCGGCTACCGCTACGCCGGCCTGGGCTACACCACCGTGTTTGAGGCCAGCGTGCCGCCTCTTAAGGCCAGGCACGTCCACGAAGAGCTGGCCGATCTCCCCCTGGTGGACAAGGGCTGCTACGTCCTCATGGGCAACAACTACTTCGTCATGAAGGCCATCAAGACCGGGGACAGGGGCCTGCTGAAAGAGTTGGTAGGCTGGTTGCTTCGGGCGGCCGGCGGATACGCCGTAAAGGTGGTCAACCCGGGAGGGGTGGAGAACTGGAAGTGGGGCCGGGGAGCGGTTACCCTGGACACGCCGGTTCCTCCCTTCGAGATCACTCCCAGGGATATCCTGCTGGCTCTCGTGGAAGTCGCCGAAGATCTGGGCCTGCCGCACCCGGTGCACATTCACGCCAACGACATCGGCCGGGCGGGGAATGTGACGACCACGCTGGAAACCATGCGGGCTCTGGCCGGGAGGCGGGCACACTTCGCCCACCTCCAGTTTCACTCCTATGACGTCAACAAGAAAGGACGGTTTCGTTCCGGGGCGGCCTCGGTGGCCGAGTTCCTGAACGAACACCCGGAGTTCACGGCGGACGTAGGGCAGGTAATGTTCGGGCCGGCCGCCACCATGACCGCCGATTCCCCCCTGGAGTACAGTCTCTATCGCCTGACCGGGGGCAAGTGGGGCAGCTGCGATCTGGAGCTGGAAACCGGCTCCGGCGTGGTACCCATGGTCTACCGCCGGAACGCTCTCGTCAACGCCGTGCAGTGGGCCGTGGGGCTGGAGCTTCTTCTCCTGGTCAACCCCTGGCAGATGTTCCTGACCACCGACCATCCCAACGGCGCTCCCTTCCACGTCTACCCGGAAATAATCAGGCTGCTTATGGATCCGGACTACCGGCGGTCGGAACTGGAGCGCCTGCCGGCCGGGGTGCGCCGGCTGACCCAACTGGCGTCCCTGGATCGGGCCTACAGCCTGGAGGAGGTGGTAATCACTACCCGGGCGGGACCGGCCAGGGCTCTGGGCCTCAAGGGCAAAGGGCATCTGGGGGTGGGGGCAGATGCGGATGTGGTCCTCTACCGGAAGCAGGAGGACGTGGCGGCCATGTTCTCGCGGCCGGTCTACGTCTTCAAGAGAGGCCGGCTGGTGGTCAGGGAAGGCGAGCCGGTGGCGGACGCCGAGGGCAAGACGCTGGGGGTCGAGTTCAGAAGCGACTACCGGTTTCCTTCCGCTTTTCGCCAGGAGTTTGCGAGCTACTACAGCATTTCTCCGGCCAACTACCCGGTGGAGGACGACTACTTTCGCCTGCGGGAGGTGGTAGTTTGTTCCTGAACGGGGTAGAAATCGAGGACACTTTTGCCGAGGCCTTCTCCATGTACGCGGCCCGGGTTACCATTACCGCCGTTAGCGAACAATGGGCCCGGAAGGCCGCGGCTGCGGCCACCGGCTTTGCCACCTCGGTAATCGGCTGCGGCATCGAGGCGGGGGTGGAGGGGCCGGCTTCGGATACCCCCGACGGACGGCCCGGCGTGGACTGCCTCTTCTTCGCACCTCGCCGGGAAGACCTGGAGAAGCACCTCCTGCTGCGTATCGGCCAGGCGGTGATGACCGCTCCCACCACGGCTTGCTTTGACGGGCTGAGCAAGGAGCCGAACAGGGTAAACGTGGGCGGCAGGCTCCGCTTTTTTGGAGACGGCTTTCAGGCCAGCAAGGTGATAGGCGGACGCCGCTTCTGGCGCATCCCGGTCATGGAAGGCGAGTTTCTGGTAGACGAGGAATTCGGGGTGGTCAGAGGAGTCGGCGGCGGCAATTTCATCCTCATGGCCCGCTCGGTGGAGACGGCCCTGGAGGCGGCGGAGGCGGCGGTGGCAGCCCTAACCCCGGTGCGGGGCGTGATCGCTCCTTTTCCCGGCGGCATTGTGCGAAGCGGCAGCAAGGTGGGGTCCAGGTACAAGTTCCTCAGCGCCTCCACCAACGAGCGGCTCTGCCCCACCCTCAGGGGAAGAGTGGAACTGACGCTGGTGCCCAAGGAGGCGAACGCCGTGCTGGAGATCGTGCTCGACGGCCTGTCGCTGGAGGCGGTGCTGGAGGCCATGCGCCTCGGTATAACCGCAGCCTGTCGCGAAGGGGTGGTAAGGATAACCGCCGGCAACTACGGCGGGAAGCTGGGCAAGTATCAAATTCGCCTGCGGGACGTGATGGAACAATGAGGGCCGAGGTCCGGTGGCGGCCGCCGGAAGATTATCGCCGGCCGACGGTGCTGCGCCTGCGGGAAGCCCCCCCGGTACCGGTGGAAGCCGGGATTATCATGCCGTCCAACCTGTGCGGCAAGAGCCGGCGCGAGATAGAGGAGTTGCGGTTCCTGGTTGGAAACCGGGAGGAGCCGCTGGGAAGGTACTTTGCGGTGGAAGCGGGAGAAGATGCGGCCTTGCGGGTTGAGGGCGATCTGAGCCGCTTCAAGCGTGTGGGCGCGGGAATGGACGGCGGCCTGCTCCACGTCGTCGGCCCGGTAGGGCCCCACGCCGGGGCCCAAATGCGTTCGGGGCTTCTGGTGGTGGAAGGGACGGCGGGAGACTGGCTGGGCGCTCATCTGGAAGGCGGCAAGATCGTGGTGCTCGGCGATGCCGGGCACCGGGCGGGAGCGGCCTATTGCGGCTATGCCACCGGAATGAAAGGCGGACTGATAATCATTTCCGGCCGGGCCGGACAGATGGTGGGGGCGCGCATGCGCCGGGGCATCATTGCCGTGGGCGGTGGAGCCCTGGATTTCGCCGGCTACGGCATGAGGGGCGGCACGCTCCTGGTCTGCGGGGAAGCCGGGGAACGGGTTGGGGCCACCATGAGGCGGGGAACCGCGATACTCTTTTCGCCCTGCGAATTGCTGCCGACGTTCCGGTACGGCGGCCTTTTTACCCCGCTTTTCTGGCTGGTCCTGAAGAATTACCTGGATAGGGAGGGCTTCCGGCTGCCGGAGGAGGCGGTCCGGAGCGGGTTTCACCGGTTCACCGGCGATCACAACGAGCTGGGGAAAGGAGAAGTCTTGATATGGGCGGGCACGAACTGAGCCTGAACGGGCGGGCGGCAGCCTTGGTGCAGGAGATGCTCGCCCGCCGCCGGGAACTCCGCATCTCGGCTGCCGAAGTGGCCGGAGCCACAGTTGTCGACTGCGGCGTGCAGGCTCCGGGCGGTTGGGAAGCCGGGCTCTATTTTGCCCGGATCTGTCTGGCCGATCTGGCCTGTGTCGCCCTTCTGCCGGGGGAATTCGGGGGAAAGGTTTGGCCGGCGGTAATGGTGGCCACGGATCACCCGGCACTGGCCTGCCTGGGAAGCCAGTATGCCGGCTGGTCTCTCCGCCGCGACGGGTACGGGGCTATGGGTTCCGGTCCGGCCCGCCTTCTGGCCCGGGCAGAGGAGTTGGTCGGGCGCCTGGGTTACGGGGAGCAGGCCGACTGCGCCGTCCTGGCCCTGGAGGCGGGTCAACTGCCTTCCCCGGCGGTAATCGAGTACGTCGCGGAGAAGTGCGGGGTTCCCCCTTCTGGTTTATACGTGCTGGTGGCGCCCACCGCCTCCCCGGTGGGATCGGTGCAGGTGGCGGCCCGGATGGTGGAAACCGGGCTCCACAAGATGCTGGCCGTGGATTACGACCCCAGGCGGGTGGTACGCGCCTGGGGTACCTGCGTGGTGCCGCCCGTCGCGGCCGACGATACCGAGGCGCTCGGACGCACGAACGATGCGGTGCTTTACGGTTCCACAGTATGCTACACGGTAGACGACGGGGACGAGGCTCTGGAGAGGCTGGCCAGGGAGCTTCCTTCACGGGCCTCGCGGGACTGGGGAAAGCCTTTCGGCGAGTTGTGGCGGCAGTACGGGGACTTCTACGCCATCGATCCGCACCTGTTCAGCCCCGCCGAGGTATGCCTTTCCAGCCCGGTGAGCGGACGAACCTTTCGCGCCGGAAGCAGGCGGGCAGACCTCCTGGCCCGGTCCTTTGCCCTGACCGAGATCCAGGGGGAGTGATCGCGGCGGGATGGAACGTCCACGGGTGGGAATTCTCGCCGGCAGGAACAGCCGCGAGGCCGGGCTGTTGGAGGAAGCCCTGCGGCGTGAGGAAGCAACGGTCTGCCGTCTCTCCCCCAGGGGGTTCGTCAGCCGGGTGGCGGCGGGGACAGGGGGCTTCGTTTGCCGGGTAGAAGACCTCTCGGGTGTCGCCCTCCACGAACTCGACGCTCTGGTAGTGCGATCGCTGCCCGGGGGCTCCCTGGAGCAGGTAGTCTACCGGCTGGACGTCCTGCACCAGCTTGAGGGCGACGGAGTACTGGTGGTGAACCGGCCCGCAGTCCTGGAGAAGACGGTGGACAAGTTTTTCACCACCTTTCACCTGGCCGGGCACGGCCTGCCGGTACCCGCCACCGTGGTGGTGGAGCGTTTCGACCAGGCCATGTCCGCCTTCGAGGCCATGGGCCGGGCAGTCCTGAAACCCCTTTTCGGTTCGCGGGGGGTGGGGATGGTGCTGCTGGAAGACCCAGACATTGCTTACCGGGTCTTCCGCTCTCTGGAACTGGGTCGCTACGTGTACTACCTCCAGCAGTTTCTCGGCCACCACAAAGAGGATCTGCGGGTCTTCGTGCTGGGAGGAGCGGTCCTGGCCGCCATGCGCAGGTGTTCGGCGTCCTGGAAGAGCAACCTGGCCTGCGGCGGGTGGCCGGAGCCGGCGGATCTCGACCCGCGGCTGGCGGCGTTGGCCGTGGATACGGCCCGGGTGCTGGGCGCGGACTATCTGGGAGTTGACCTGGCCGTAGTAGAGGGTAGCCCGTACGTGATCGAAGCCAACGGGATTCCGGGTTGGGTAGGACTCCAATCCGTGGCGGAGCCGGATATTGCCCGGGCTATTGCCGGGCATGTTCTGGCAAGAATCGGGGGGCGGAAAAGGTGAGAGGTGGCCTTCATGGAGCCGTACGCTTGGTTGCGGTCCAAGTTCCGGGGCTGCCTGCTGGGCCTGGCTCTCGGCGATGCCCTGGGGGCTCCCTTCGAGGGCCGGGCAGCAGTGAGCAAGGCGGAGGTCCGGACGGCCGCCGGCAATCGGGAAGTCCTGCGCTACACCGACGATACGCATATGGCCGTGGGAGCGGCCGAGTCTTTGATTGCGTGCCGGGGTTTCGATGCCCGGCACATGATCAACACCTGGTTGCACAACTACGAGCGGGAGCCCTGGCGGGGGTACGGGCTGACGGCGCCGCGCGTCTTCGAGATGGTGAAAGCGGGGCTGCCGTGGGATAGGGCCGCGGAAACGGTGGGCGTGGGGGGCTCCTCTACCAACGGGGCGGCCATGAGGGTGGCACCCATCGGACTTTTCTACCACCGGTGCCCGGCAAGGCTCCGCGAGGTGGCCCTGTCGGCCAGCAGTCTGACCCATGCCCATCCCTCCGGCCGGGAGGGGGCCCTGATCCAGGCCCAGGCGGTAGCCCTGGCCCTGCTTCTGGGCCCCAGGGCTTCTCCGGACGAGTTTCTGGACCGCCTCATGGGTTTTACCACCCACCGGGAATTCAGGGACAGGCTGCGTATGGTGAGAGAGCTTGTCTCCGCCGGGAACAAGGAAGAGCTCGTCGCCCGGTTGGGGAACGGGGTAGAGGCTCTCCGATCCGTGCCTACTGCCGTCTGCTGTTTTCTCCGGAATCCCCATTGCTTCGAGCGGGCGGTGGTGGAGGCAGTGAGCCTGGGAGGGGATGCGGACACCATCGCCGCCATGACCGGTGCCCTTTCCGGGGCCTGGCTCGGCAACGAGGGGCTTCCGGAAGCGTGGGTGAAGAAGCTCGAGAACCGGGAATACCTGGAGCTTCTGGCGGAAGCTCTCTGGCAGGCGGCGACGGCACAAGGCGACTGAGGACCTGAGGCCTGGCGGGCGGGGTCAGGCCCGGAGGCGCCCCGGTTCCTCCTCAGACAGGCGCGCGGTTGCCTGCGGCGCGGGCGCGGGTCGGGCCAGAAGGAATATGATCAGGCTAAGCAGTATCGTGGCGGCTGCGGCAACGTACATGGTCGAGAACCCCCACCCTTGCGCGACCAGGCCCAGGGCAATGCTGCCGGCGCCCACCCCCAGGTCCAACGCGGAAAAATAGGTGGCGTTGGCTGCGCCCCGGCGCTCGGGAGGAAGATTCGCTACCGACATGGCCTGAAAGCTGGGGAGCAGCGCGCCGTGGCCCATGCCGTACAGCAGCCCGCCGAACAGAAACCAGGCCAGGGAGGAAGCGCGGGATATCATTAGCAGGGCCACTATGACCACGCAAAGGCCGGGTATTACCACCACACCGGGACCGCGTCGGTCGAAAGTGCGGCCGGCCAGCGGCCGCACGCACATTAACGCCAGCGCCTGGACGGTGAAGAACGCACCCACGTTGGGCACGCCGCGTTGCTGGGCGTGAAGCTGCAAAAAGGTTCCTATGCCTGCCTGGGCAAAGCTCAACAGCAGGACAAGGATGCCCGCGAAAACGGCCCCGGGCTCGAAAAGGGCGCTCGCGCCCTGCGGTGCGCGTTGAGAGGTGGCAGACGGCCGATCCTGGCCCAGGCGGGTGGCGAGGTAAAGGGCGACCAGGGCCAGGCCGGTGGAGGCGTAGAACAGGGGCGGGTAGTGATAGTGGTAGATTATGTAAAGCCCGGCGGCGGGGGCTATGGCCAGGGCCAAATTCATGAACATGCCGTAGTAGCCCAGGCCCTCGCCCCGCCGCTCCGGCGGCACCAGATCGGTTACAATGGTTCCGGCCGCGGTAGTCGCCACTCCCCAGGCAAAACCGTGGGCCAGGCGTACCGTCAGCACCCAGCCCGGGCTGTACGCCCAGCGGTAGGTCAGCACCGCCAGGGCGAACAACACCAGGCCCAGGCGGTAAATACTCCGGCGGCCCCGGCGATCCAGCTCGCGGCCGATGAAGGGACGTACCATGAGGGCGGAGGCAGCGAATAGGCCGGTCACCAGACCGATGACACCCTCCGAGGCCCCCAGGGTCTGCACGTATGTAGGCAGGGTGGGCGTCAGCATCTGGAACGAGAAGAGGTGGAAGAAAGTGGCCAGAGAGATCAGCCAGAAATCCTTGGTCCACAGGCGTGAGTGTGGGGAACTGCTGCCGGAATCGTGCTCCATGCATATCAGCCTTTCTCTGTAGTTCCTTTTTACCATTGTAGTCCTTGTGGCCGTGACGTCAACACCTTGTTGGCCCGAGTTATCCCCAGTTCGTCCCGGGGCAGTGCTGGTTTCCCCTCGTACCGGTCGCTTAGCCGACCAAACTAGGGTTCGACCTTCGCGCTTCGGCCGGCTTCCCGCGCAAGAACCCGTCCATGGCGCCGGCGCGGCTCCGGCCATCCTTGGCCTCCGACCGGCCTCCGCGCTCGCTCTCACCCAGTTCGGTACCCGGCACGCTTCAGGTACTCGGGCAAAACCAGCACTGCCCTCGAAGAAGTGGGGATCCACCAGCTTGTTGGCCCGAAAATCCCGTGGTCCTGTCCCGGGGGACACTCCTGGTTCTCGGGGGAAACCCGGACTGCCCGTGGGAAGTGGAGATGACTCGCCTCATGCCCCTGTTGCCGCTGCTCGGCCGGTCCGTGCCGCAGGCTCGCCCACGTTTCCAGGAGGAAATCGTACTCCAAGGAAGAAATGACACTAAATACGTCGTACGAGCGCAGGGCCGGGCCGCCGCCCTGGGGCCGGACCCCGCGGCCGAACCCGGTGTCCTGAGAAAGGGGCGTTGCTCTTATGGCCGAGGAAGTCATCGGACGTCAATACGCGGCAGAGGAGGAGATAGATCTCCGGGAATACGCGGCGGTCATCTGGCGCTTCAGGTGGCCGGTAGCGGCAGTGGTGGCCGCCGCCGTGGTGTTGGCCGCGGTTTGGAGCTACGTCTTGCCCCCGGTGTACCGGGTGGAGAGCCTGTTCGCCCTTCCCCAGATGTCGGGAGGGCTTTACGCTAACGCCGCCACGGCCAGGGAGATCCTGACCAGTCCGGATTTTTTGGGCCGGGCGGCCCGGCGGGCGGGCGTGGCCTCCGACCCGGTCTCGGTCCAGCAGCTCAGGTTGGCTCTAAGAGTAGAACCGGTCCAGAACTCCAGCCTGGTACGGATCGCCCTGGAGACGGCGGAGCCTTCCGCGGGTGAGGCGCTGATAAAGAGCCTTATTGAACTCTACGCCGGGGAGAGCGAAAGCGAGATTGCCGTGCTGCGGAACCTGTTGCAGCAGCAACTGTCCACGGTGAAGCAGAGACTGGCAGAAGTGCAGACCGCCATCGAGCAATCGCGGCGGTTCCTGGCGGCCCCCGCCTCGGACGAGCCCGTAGAAGCCCGGTTTGAGCGGGCCATGGTCCTTACCAGCGTTCAAGGGCAGGAAGAGGTGCAGCTGGGACTTACCGACCGCTACCTCAGCCTGCAGCGGGAGCTGGCCTCCTTAAAGGGTGTACAGGTGGTGCAGCCGGCCGATACCCTTCCCGACCCGGTGCGGCCCCGACCGGCGCTGAACATGGCCGTAGCCGGAGTACTAGGCTTGATGGTTTCCGTGCTCTGGGCCTTCGGAAAAGAATACTGGCGCCGCTCCGGGTCTGCGGAGAAATAGGGGCCGGCGGTCACAACTTGCCGCTCGGCAGCCGATCGGGCCGCCTACGAGCTTCCTTCCAACCGCACTACGGCGTCATTCCGGCCCACCGGTTGCGAGATGTCAACGTGACCGGCCAGGCTTTCCACCTTCTTCCCCTCGACCAGTATCTGAACCCTTTCCACTTCCGGGAACTTGGTCAGGGTGTTGGCGATGGCCGCCACCACCAGGGCCTCGCCCTGGCTGCCCACGGAGAGCCGGGTGATTTCCGCGGAGAAATCGGGGTAGGCGACGAAGTCCTTCACGCTAACGTTCAGAACCCGGGTTTCTTTGGGAATGGGCAGGGAAGGCAGTTTTATCAGTTCTTCCAGGGCCGCCTTGAGCATGTTCGACTGCCGGGGAAGGCGGTGCAGTTCGGGAACCAGCCAGAACTCGGTGGGGGAACTTTCCAGCCGATAAAGGGTTATGGTTTCCTCCTGCTGCTGGACCGCCCGGAGACGCTGCTCCAATTCCTCCACCTGCCGTTCCAGCTCCTGGTTGCGGCTTTCCAGTTCCGAGGTGCCGGTACCGGGAGTCGTGCAGGCGGCCAGTCCCAGGAGCAGCAGCCCCACCGCCACGGCCGGCAAACGGCCCGCGAACCCCCTTCTTCGTTCTGATCCGTTGAGCCTCACAGCCCGATTCTCCTTTCTGAGGGCCCGGCGCACCGCTGCCGGCGAGCCGGAGGATGTTGGCGGAGCCGGTTTTCTCCAGGGAAAGCAGCTCCTGCAAGAATTGTACCCCTATTCTTCGCCCGCATGCAACCGTCAGGCCGGCACGGTTCTTTACTACCGGCTCCAGCCTTCCCGGCTGAGCAGGGCCAGCAACGGGTAAATCTCAAGCCTTCCCAGCAGCATGAGGAGAGACAGGAGGTACTTGGCGGCGTCGGGAAGGTGGGCGAAGTTCGCCGCCGGCCCTACCGCCCCCAGGCCGGGACCTACGTTGCCCAGGGTGGTGGCCACGGCGCTCAAAGTGGTGTCCAAATTGGCCTCGGTAAGGGCGCTCAGGGCCAGCACTCCCATTCCGGCCAGGAAGAGGTAGAGGCCGACGTAGTTGAGCACCGCCACCACCACTTCGTTGGCCACCGTCTGCTCCCGGCCCCAGGTTACGCGCAGCACCGCGTGAGGGTGGATTATCCTTCTTATTTCCGCCAGGGTGTGCTTGGCCAGAAGCAGGATCCTCCCGACCTTGATGGCGCCGCCGGTGGATCCGTAGCAGCCGCCGACAAACATCAGCAGCAGCAAGAGGGTGCGCGAGAAAGAGGGCCAAAGGTCAAAATTGGTGGTGGCGTAACCGGTGGTGGTCATCACCGAAACCACCTGGAAAAAGGCCGCCCGGACCAGCGGTTCGCCCGAATATCGTCCTTGTGCGTAGAGTTCTACCGCCACCGCCGAGCCGGCGGCAAATACTATCCCCGCATAGAAGCGGAACTCAGGGTCTTTCCAGAAGGTGGCCAGGCTGCGGCGCCGGAGGGCCGAATGGCAGAGGGCGAAATTGGCGCCGGCCAGGAACATGAAGCCGGTAATGGCCCAGTGGATTAAAGGGTCTTGGTAGTAGCCGATGCTGGCGTTCTTGGGGGAAAAGCCGCCGGTGGCCATGGTGGTGAAGGAGTGGGCCACGGCGTCGAAGAGGGGCATGCCCAGGGCCCAAAGAAGCAGCATCTCCGCCCCGGTCAGGGAGCTGTAGATCAGCCACAGCACCCGGGCGGTAGCGGCCATTTTGGGTTTTAGTTTTTCCACTGCGGGCCCCGGCACCTCGGCGTGTAGCGCATGCAGGCCGCCGGCCCTCAAAAAGGAAAGGAAGGCCAGAGTCAGCACCACTATGCCCATGCCGCCCAGCCACTGGGTGAGGGCCCGCCAGAGCAGGACGGCCCGGCCGTGAGCTTCCACGTCGGTCATCACGCTGGCCCCGGTGGTAGTGAAGCCGGAGACGGTCTCGAAAAAGGCGTCGGCAAAGCTGGTGAAGGTGCCGGCCATAAGGTAGGGAAGGCTTCCCAGCAGGGAAGCCCCCAACCAGGCCAGGGCCACGATGTAGTAGCCTTCGCGTCGGTAAAGGCCCCCGCCCTTCTTGCCTAGCCGTACCAGCAGCAGTCCGGCGGATACGCCGATCAGCAAAGTGCAGGCGAAGGGGAGCCAGGCCTCACCGTGGTAAAGGGCGGTCACCAGGGGTAAGATCAGGGCGGCGCTAACGGTAATAAAGACTCTTCCCAGTATACTGGCCAGGATACGGTAATCCATGCCCCCTGCTCCCCTCCAGGCAGAAGATCCGTTCCAGGGTGGGTACGGCGTCGGGCAGGGCCAGAACTACCGCGTGGTCTCCGGCGAGAAGGGCATCTTTGCCCCGCGGTATCAGCACTTCTTCGCCCCGCACAATGGCTCCTATTATGGTGTTGCGGGGAAGGCCCGCCTCCTTAAGCGGTTTGCCCACCAGGGGGCAGCGAGAGGTGACCAGGAATTCTATCATTTCCGCCTTGTCTTGGCCCACGAAGCTGAGGAAGGCGATCTGGTTGTAGTGGATGAACTGGAGGATTTGGGCGGCGGTGAGCAAGCGGGGACTGACCACCACGTCCACGCCGACCTTTTGCATCAGGTGGGCGTAGTCCGACCGGCGGACCTGCGCCAAGACCTTCTTGGCGCCCAAGGTCTTGGCCAGAAGGCATACCAGCAGATTGACCTTGTCGTCCGGGGTCAGGGCGGCGAACAGGTCGGCCCGATCGACGCCTTCTTCCTCCATCAGCTTGACGTCGGTTCCGTCGCCGTGAATTACCGTGGCGGAGGGGAACTTTTCGGTAAAGGCCTCACACTGTTCCAGATCCTTATCGATAATCTTGAGCTCGATGTGCCTGCCGGCCAGTTCTTTGGCCAGGTAGTGGGCCGTGCCCGTGCCCCCCACCACCATCACGTTCTGGGTACGCCGGTGCCTTTGCCCGAAGAAGTGCTCCACCTGCTCCATTTGCCGGCTGGGCGCCAGCACGAACACCCGGTCGCCGGCCAGAAGCTCATCCTGGCCACGGGGAATTATCACCCTGTCGCCCCGGATGATACCCACTATCAGGTAGGGGGGGTTGGGCGGCAGATCGCGCAGTTTGCGGTTTATCACCGGCGTCCGGGCGGTAAGGGTCAGCTCCAAAAGCTGAATCCTGCCCCCGGCGCAGTACTCCACCCCTTCTGCCTCAGGGAACTGGAGCAGCTTGGCGATAGCCGCAGCGGTGACCTGTTCCGGGTTGATGAGCAGGTCTATACCCAGGTTCGCCCCCAAGTTCAGCCCGTCCTCGGGCAGATAGTCCGGGTTGGACACCCGGGCCACCACCTTGCCCACGCCGAGCTGCTTGGCGATGGTGCCGATCACCAGGTTGGTTTCGTCGTCGCCGGTAACCGCCACCAGCAGGTCGGTCTGCGGGGCACCTATTTCCCGCAGCAGCTGCGGGCTGGTAGCCTGCCCGCACACGGTCTGGACGTCGAGCTGCTTTTCCACCACCTGGCACCGGACCCGGTCCTCGTCGACCATTACCACCTCGTGCTCCATCTGGGAGAGCATCTCCGCCAGCTTGAAACCGACCTTTCCCGCGCCAACGATGATGATGCGCATGGGCCACTTCCACCTTTCGGGTTTTCCGCACCAAGGCGGAAGGGCCGCGCCCTTCCGCCTTCTCCAAAAGACCCGTAACTTTAACTTCAACTCTACCTCGGCGGCGAGCTTCCGTCAAGGGGGTGTTGGGCCCAAAGGAGATTGTCCCGGTAGCGGAGGCAGGGTAAAATGAAAGAAAAGTGATGCCAGGGGGTGGCGCAATGCGGGCAGTACTCCGGGCAGGAGGAGCAGAAGTAGAGATCGAGTTTAACGCCGGCGCCACGGCCGTCAAGATCTGGAAGGCACTTCCCCTGCAGGCAGAAGCCCAGACCTGGGGAGACGAGGTGTACTTCACCATTCCTGTGGAGGCCGAACTGGAAGACCCACGGGAACTGGTCGAGATGGGCGACGTGGGCTACTGGCCGCCGGGACGTGCCCTGTGCCTGTTTTTCGGCCCCACGCCGGTTTCGCGTCCCGGCGAAATCCGGCCCTACAGCCCGGTTACGGTGGTGGGCCGGGTACTCGGTGACCCGCAGGCGCTGAAGGCGGTCCGAAGCGGGGATCGGGTGCGGGTATGGCCTCGGGAGGGCGAGGCAAGGTAGGGGAAGGAGGGGCAAGGCCGGTTCTGCCTCGCCGGCTGCGGGCGGTGGCGGCCTACGTCCGGCCGGGGGAGAAGGTGGCGGATATCGGCTGCGGGGACGGCCGCCTGGCCGCCTACCTGGCCACGGTACGGGGCTGCCGGGTAATAGCCACCGAGGCCAGCCTGGCCGGATACGGCCTGGCGTCGGAAAGGCTGCGTCCCCTCTCCGGCCGGGTGGAGGTCCGTTTCGGCCGTGGACTGGCGCCGTTGCGGCCGGGGGAGGCAGAGGTTATAATTATTGCCGGCATGGGCGGGATTACCATGGCCGGTATCCTGGAGGCGCGGCCCCAGGGGCTCCGGCCCCGCTGCTTCGTGCTGCAACCGGTGGCCCGCACCGCCTACCTGCGCCGGTGGCTCTACCGCGCTGGCTGGGCCCTGCTGGACGAGGACCTGGTGGAGGACGGGAGGCGCATCTACGAGATAGTCGTAACCGCTCCCGGGGCCGGCGGAGTGCCGGCCGGGGGAGAGAAGCTTCTGGCCGGGGGCGAGGTGGGCACCCTGGCGTTTGCCCGACGGCACCCGCTGCTCGGGCCCTTCCTGCAGCAGAAGCTCGCCCGCTACCGCCGCCTGGCGGGCCAGGTGCGGGAGGCCCGGGGAGAGGCCCGGGAGAAGGTGCTTTCGGTGCTGAGGGAACTGGAAGTCCTGGCCGCCGCCCTGGAGGCGGGGCGGGACCGGTAAGGGGAGACCGAACTTGGGCCGTACCTGTGCGGAAGTAGCGGCCGTGTTGGAGGAATTGGCCCCGCCGGAACTGGCCGAGGCGGGGGATAACATCGGGCTGCAGGTGGGCCGTCCGGACCGGACGGTGGAGCGGCTTCTCATCGGGCTGGAGGTGAACCCGGACCTGCTGGAGGAAGCCTCGCAGCGCGGGGCGCAGATGCTGGTGGTGCATCATCCCCTAATCTACGAGCCGCTGGCGGCCCTGCGCCTGGATCGGCCGGGACCGGGCCTGCTGGCCGAGGCGGTGCGGCGGGACCTGGCGGTGTACGTGCTCCACACCAACTGGGACCTGGCCCCGGGCGGAGTGAGCCACTGCCTGGCGCAGGCCCTGGGGCTGGAGGAAATCGTACCCCTGCAGCCGGCCCCGGCGGGTGTCTACTACAAGCTGGTTACCTTTGTGCCCGAAGGCTACGAGGATCGGGTGCGCCAGGCCCTGGCCGAAGCCGGCGCGGGACGGATCGGCGCCTACAGCCACTGTTCGTTCGAAGCCGAAGGTACGGGGACCTTCCTGCCCCTTGAGGGGGCCCGGCCTTTCCTGGGCCGGCCGGGCAATCTGGAGCGGGCGCGGGAGCGACGCCTGGAGATGCTCCTGCCCCGGCGCCTGCTGGGTCGGGCGCTGGAGGCCCTGCTTTCCGCCCACCCCTACGAGGAGGTGGCCTACGACCTTTATCCGCTGGACAACTCTCCCTCCGGAGCCGGGCTGGGAGCCTTGGGACGACTGCCGTCACCGGAGAGTCTGGCCGTACTGGCGACGCGGGTCAAGGATACCCTGGGTCTTACCGGGGTGCGCCTGGCGGGCGATCCGGAACGGGAGGTGCGGCGGGTGGCGGTATGCGGGGGTAGCGGCGGCTCCCTGGTTCAGGCGGCGCGGGACCGGGGGGCAGAGGTATTGATCACCGGGGACGTCAGGTACCACCAGGTGCTTTCCGCGCTGGCCCTGGACCTGGCGGTTATCGATGCCGGGCACGCGGCCACGGAGAGGGTGAGCCTGCCCTGCCTGGCCGAGCGCCTGCAGCAAGCGCTCCCGGATGTGGATGTGGCAGTGGAGCCGGGCGCCGTTGATCCCTGGCGGTATTTCTAGGCCTGGGTCGGTCGACGAAGCGACCGGAGGGAGGGGGAACCGCGACTACCGGTAAGGGCGCTGGCAGGTCCGGGTCGTGGTACTGATGTTGTAGGAGGTAACGAATGGCGTCCGGTGAAGCCAAGAGCAAGAGGCTCATTCTCTACATAGACGGTGCCTCCCACGGTAACCCGGGTCCTTCCGGCTACGGCGTGGTGGTCGAGGACGCGCGGGGCGGGGTTTTGGCCGAACTTTCCGGCAGCCTGGGGGTAACCACCAACAACGTGGCCGAGTATACCGCCCTGCTCAAGGCCCTGGAAGAGGCCAGGGCCCGGGGAGCGGAGGAAGTGGAGATCCGCACCGACAGCGAACTCCTGGCGCGTCAGATCAACGGCAGCTACGCGGTAAGGAGCCCACGGCTGCTACCCCTGTATCAGAGGGCCCGGGCCGCCCTGGCGGGATTCCGGAGCTACCGGGTGGTGCACGTGGGCCGGGAGGAAAACCGTTCGGCGGACGCCCTGGCCGGCCGCGGGGCGCGGGCGGCGGAGGTGGAGGACAGGTGAGCCAGGTGCTGGACGCCGCTGCGCTGGAACGCATCCTGCGACAGACGCTGCAGGCGATAGAGCAGTCCAAGGAGGAGATGTTCGCCATTGCCGAAAGCGCCCGGCAAGAGCGGCAGCGCACGGCGCGGGAGCTGGAGCGAGTGAAGGAGCAGGCCCGGCGGATGGTGGAGGAGGTGGATCGCTGTCAGAAAGAGGATCAACGCGCCCGCAGGCGCCTGGCGGAGGTGAGCCGCCGCTTTGACCTTTACACCGAAGAAGACATCCGTCAGGCCTACGAAGAGGCGCGGGAGGTGGTGGTGCGCCTCACCCTCCTGCAGGAAAGGGAGAGACAGCTCTTGGCCCGGCGTCGGGAACTGGAAGTAGCCTACCGCCAGCTGGAGGAGACCCAGGCGCGGGCGGAGCGCCTTGTATCCCGGGTAGGGGTGGTAATGGATTTCCTGGGCTCCAACCTGCAGCAGCTGTGGGAGATGGTGGAGCAGCTGCGGGGCGACCCGCAGGCAACGCTGGCCGTGATCCAGGCCCAGGAGGAGGAGCGGCGCCGGATCGCCCGGGGCATCCACGACGGCCCGGCCCAGATCCTCACCCGGGTGGTCATGCAGGCGGAATACTGCCAGAAGCTGGGGGAAGTCAAGCCCGAGGCCCTGCCGGTGGAGCTGAACGTGCTCAAGGAGCAGGCCCGCGATTGTCTGGCAGAGCTTAGGAAGATTATCTTTGACCTCCGTCCGGTAGATCTCTCCCAGGGCCTGGTCAGGGCGGTGGAGAAGTATCTGGCCGATTTTCGAGAGCGCACGGGGCTTGCGGTGCACTTTGAAACCCGGGGAGGCCGGGTGGCCTGCCGGCCCCAGGTGGAGGTAACGCTTTTCCGGATCCTGCAGGAGGCTCTGAACAACGTCTACAAGCACGCCGAGGCCCGCTCGGTCCGGGTGGTGGTGGAGGCGCAGGGCAAGTCCCTGGCGGTTTCGGTGGAGGATGACGGCCGGGGCTTCGACTTGTCTCCCGCGCCCGAACGCCGAACCTACGGCCTGACCAGCATGGAGGAATGGGCCCGGCTGGTAAACGCTCACCTGAAGGTGGACTCTCGGCCCGGCGCGGGGACGAGGGTGAAGGTTTGGGTGGAGGCGCAGGCCACATGAAAAGCGTACGGGTACTGATAGTGGACGACCACCAACTGATACGTGAAGGCTTGACGAAGGTGCTGGCCCTGCACCCGGAAATCCAGGTGGTGGGCGAGGCGGCCACGGGGGAAGAAGCCCTGCAGCGGGCGTCGGAGTTGGAGCCGGACGTGGTGCTGCTGGACTTGAACCTGCCCGGCATGGACGGGGTGGAGGTGTGCCGGGTCCTGACCGGCAACGGCCGCTGCCGGGTGATTGCCCTGACGGTATACGACGACGACGAACACGTGTTTGCCGCGGTGAGGGCCGGTGCCGCCGGCTACCTGCTGAAGGACGTCAGCCCGGACGAGCTGGCCCGGGCCGTCCGGGCGGTGGCCGACGGGGAGGGGGTCATGCACCCCCGGGTGACGGGGAAGATCATGCGCGAGTTTAACCGTCTCTCCGGAAGGCAGTCGCTGCCCGTTCCGCTCACCCCACGCGAGGTGGAGGTGCTGAAGCTGGTAGCCCGGGGGTATTCCAACAAGGCCATAGCCGCCGAACTTTACATAAGCCAGAAGACGGTAAAGAACCACATAACCAGCATCCTGCGCAAGCTGGAATTGGAGGACCGGACCCAGGCGGCGGTGTGGGCGGTAAGGGCCCGGTTGGTCTAGGACCGGGTCCCAGGAAAAATGAGGCTGCGGGCCGATTGGCGACCGAGGGGAGCGGGGTTAGGATATAGGCAAAGGTTTCAACCTCCCAAAAGGCGCTTGGATGCCGGTTTTGCGGGCGGCCGTTCGGGGCCGCTCTTTTTTTGGCTCGTTGCCCGCCCATCCGGCTCGTGTTATACTGACCTTGGGGTGGGCCGATGGAATTCGTAGCCGACCTGCACGTGCACTCCCGGTATTCGCGGGCGACCAGTCCGGACGCCACGCCGGAAAGCTATTACCGCTGGGCACTATACAAGGGCGTGACCCTGGTGGGCACGGGCGATTTCACCCACCCGGGCTGGCGCGAGGAACTGCGCCGGAAGCTGGAGCCGGCGGAAGAGGGGCTCTACCGCCTGCGGGAGGCGGAGGCCCACTGGCCGGGGGAGCTTTACCCCGAAAGCTTCTCATGGTCCGGCCCCAGGGAAGAAGACGGGAGGCCGGCGGTACGGTTCGTGGTTTCCGGGGAGATCAGCACCATCTACAAGAAGGGCGGCCGGGTGCGCAAGGTACACCACCTGATCCTGCTTCCCGATCTGGAGGCGGCGGAAGCCCTAAGCCGTCGTTTGGAAGGGATCGGCAACCTGGGGTCGGACGGCCGGCCCATCCTGGGGCTGGACGGCCGGAGCCTGCTGGAGACGGTCCTGGAGGTCTGCTCCCGGGCGATTTTCATCCCCGCCCATATCTGGACGCCGCACTTCTCCCTCCTGGGGGCCAACTCCGGCTTTGATTCTATAGAGGAGTGCTTTGAAGACCTGAGCCCTTACATATGGGCCCTGGAAACCGGGCTTTCCTCCGATCCTCCCATGAACTGGCGGGTTTCTGCCCTGGACCGCTGCCGCCTGGTTTCCAATTCCGACGCCCATTCCCCGCGCAACCTGGCGCGGGAGGCCAACCTTTTCCGCAGTGAACTCTCCTACTCCGGGCTCTACCGGGCCCTCGGGGAGCCGGACGGCGACGGCCTGGCCGGCACCCTGGAGTTCTTCCCCGAAGAGGGCAAGTATCACTACGACGGTCACCGGGCCTGCCGCCTGAGGTGGCACCCGGCCCAGACCCGGGCGGCCGGGGGGAGGTGCCCGGTGTGCGGCCGGCCGGTTACGGTCGGGGTGCTGCACCGGGTGGAAGAGCTGGCCGACCGGGAGGAAGGGGCGCGCCCGGACGGGGCCCGGCCCTACCAGAGCCTGGTTCCCCTCCCGGAGGTCATAGCCTCGGCTCTGGGGGCGGGACCTTCGGCGCGCGCGGTGGGGCAGACCTGCTCTGCCCTCCTGACCCGTTTGGGCCCGGAGCTGGTGGTGCTGAGGCAGGCACCCATAGAAGAGGTGGCCCGGGTGGCCGGACCGCTGGTGGCCGAAGCCGTGCGCCGGGTGCGGGCGGGGGAAGTGGAGGCCGAACCGGGCTTTGACGGCCAGTACGGCAAGATCGTGGTGCTCCGGCCGGAAGTGCGCCGGGCCCTGGCCGGGCAGGCGTCGCTTTTTGCCTCGCCGTCGGCGGGCGGAGCGCAGCCCAAGAGCGCCCGGTCCCCGGTACCGAAGACGGTACGGGCGGTCCCGGCGGCGGAATCGAATCGCCTCCTTCAGGCCGCCAAAGCAGACGTGACGGCAACGCTGACTCCGGAGCAGGAGGAGGCGGTGACCGCCGCCGAGGGCCCGATAATAGTGGTGGCCGGACCGGGCACCGGGAAGACCCGGACCTTGGTATACCGTATCGCCCACCTCATCCGCGAGCGCGGCGTGCCCGCCCGGGAGATCGCCGCGGTTACCTTCACCAACAAGGCGGCCCGGGAGATCCGGGAGCGGGTGGCCGGGTTGCTGGGCGCGGAGGAGGAAATACGGGGCCTGACCGTGGGCACCTTTCACAGCCTGTGCCTGGACTTGCTGCGGCGCCACCTCGGCTTCACCCTGCTGGACGAGCCGGAGGCCCGCCGGGTACTGGCCGAGGCCCTGGCCGAAACCGGCGGGAGACCGGCGGAGGTCCGACGGCTGGCGGAGAGAATCTCCTTCTACAAGAGCCGGGGTCTGGGCCCGGACGCGGACGAGGTACCGGCCGAACTGCGGCCCGCCTATCGGGCCTATCTGGAGAAACTCGCGGCCTACCGCGCCCTGGATTACGACGACCTGCTGCTGAAGGCGGTGGAACTGCTTGAGGCGCGGGCGGCTGCGGGCGGGCGGGTAGAAGGCTATCCCCATCTTCTGGTGGACGAGTTCCAGGACCTCAACCCGGTGCAGTACCGGCTGGTGCGGCTCTGGGCCGGAGAAGGCAGGAACCTGTTTGTGATCGGCGACCCCGACCAGGCCATATACGGTTTCCGGGGAGCAGACCGCCGGCTTTTCGAGCGGCTACAAAGGGATTATCCGCACGCCCGGGTGTTACGCCTGCGCACCAATTTTCGCTCCCGGGCGGTGATCGTTCGTGCCGCCCGGTCGCTCATGGGCGACGCCGCCGGAGAAGAACTGGCGGCCGTTCGTGAGGGCGGGCCGAAGCTGCTGTGCCTGGAGGTGGCCTCGGAACTCGCCGAGGGTATCGCCGTGGTGCGGGAAATAGGCGGCCTGGTGGGGGGAGCCAGCCTGCTGGCCGCCGATACGGCTCCTGCCGGGCTTCTGGCCGGGAGGCTGGGAGAGGGAAGATGGGGCTTTGCCGACGTGGCGGTGCTCTTCCGCACCGGCCGCCAGGGGGAACTGCTGGAAGAGTGCTTTTTGCGCGAGGGCCTGCCCTACCGTCTGGTGGGGCGCGAAAGCTTCCTTGAGGAGCCCCCGGTGCGGCGGGCCCTGGCCTTCATGCGCTTTCTGGCCGACCCGCAGGACGAGTACCACCTCTGGCGCTGCCTGAGCGAAGGCCGCTTCGGCCTGAGCGGCTCGGCCCGGCAGCGGCTGCGGGAGGCAGGGGCGGAGTGGGGCGGTCTGTGGCCGGCGGTGGAGGAGCTGGTTTCGGACGGCGGGGCCTTGCGGGCACAGGACCGGGAGCGACTGGCCCGCTTCCGGGAGGCGGTAGAAGCCTACCGGGAAATGGCGGCCGGAGTGGGGGCGGAGGAACTCTTGCTCCGCTGGCAGCGGGAGGAGGAGGTGGCGGAGGCGGCGGCCGAATCCCTGGCCCGGTTGTGCCGGGTAGCCGGCCGCTTCGCCGATCTGAGGTCGTTTCTGCGCGGCCTGGCCCTGGCCCAGGAGGGCGACTGGGAGCGGCCGGGCGCCAGGACCGGTCCGGACGCGGTCAGCCTGATGACCCTGCATGCCGCCAAGGGCCTGGAGTTTCCCGTTGTGTTCATAGCGGGTGTGGAGGAAGGGCTCATTCCCTTGCCGGAGCGGGGCGACGAGGGCAGAGGGGGTGCGGACCCGGACGAGGAGAGGCGCCTGTTCTACGTGGGCCTCACCCGGGCGCAGGAGGCGGTGGTACTGGTGTCGTGCCGCACGCGTACCCGCCGGGGGAGCCGGGTCGAAACCCGGCCCTCACCCTTCTTGAGAGAGATTCCGGGCGAATGCCTGGAGCGTGTTCGGGTGGACGGCGCCGAACGGGTGGCCCGCCCGCCGGGTTACCGCCAGCTGCGCCTCTTTTGAAGAACCTTGGTGCAGAATGTGGTCCTGAGAAACCTCAGTCTTATCGGTGAGGCCGCCAAGAGGGTTCCAAATAAATAACTATCCTGGCCTGACGGCGGGTTGCGGAGAGCCGGGTATTGGCGTATGATTTAATGTAGGTGAGAATGGCCTTAGTAAGGGCGGGTAAGGTGGGATCGGCAGGTGTTTGACCCGGGCACCGGAAGTCTGACCAAGGAAGAGGTGCTGAAAAAGTTGGGGGACGCGGCACCGCTAATAAGAAGCTACGGTGTCCGCCGAATAGGGATCTTCGGGTCGGTAGTGCGCGGGCAAGCTGGGAGAACCAGCGACGTAGACGTACTGGTTGAGTTCTCGGAAAAGACGTTTGATAACTACTATGACCTTAAGTGGTTTCTGGAAACCCTGCTGGGAAGGCGGGTAGACCTGGTTATTGCCGAGGACGTTAAGCCGCGGCTGAAGCCCCAGATACTAAGAGAGGTTGAGTATGCCCAGGGATTTTAGGGTGTACCTAGAGGATATTTTGGAAGCGATCCGACGAATAAGGCGATATACCGATGGCTACTCATTTGACGATTTCCGTCGCAACCTCTTGGTGCAGGATGCGGTCCTGAGAAACCTCAGTGTTATCGGTGAGGCCGCCAAGAAGGTTCCAGAAGGGGTTCGGGTTCGCTTCCCGGAGGCCGAATGGCGCAAAATCGCCGGTATGCGTGATATTTTGGTACACGACTACTTTAGTGTCGATATAGAGATAGTGTGGGACGTGCTTGAGAACAAGCTCCCGGTTCTGGAGCGCGTGGTGACCAGGATCCTGGTCGGTTGACGGGAGGCGTCGTCGGTGCTACAATAACCTACGGCATCGAGATTGGCCCTAAGAGAGCGGAAAGCCGAGTAGGCCGGGTGGTCGCGGGCTTCGGCGTGGTGCCGGAGCCTGAGGAAAGTCCGAGCTCCGCAGGGCAGGGTGCTGGGTAACGCCCAGTGGGGGCGACCCCAAGGAAAGTGCCACAGAAACAGACCGCCGGCGGCCCCAATGCCGCCGGTAAGGGTGGAAAGGTGAGGCAAGAGCTCACCAGCGGCGAGAGCGATCCGCCGGCTCGGTAAACCCCACCCGGAGCAAGACCGAATAGGGGAATAATGGAGTGGCCCGCTCCGTTCCCGGGTCAGGTCGCCGGAGGCGGCAGGCAACTGCCGTCCCAGATAGATGACCATCCTCGACAGAACTCGGCTTACAGGCCTGCTCGGTCGCGCCCAACCGCAGCCTAACCCGCGGTTGGGCCTTCTGATTCCTGCATTTGAGGTAGGTTACAGCGGAGTTACACCCGGGAAGTTATGTCGATGAAGTTGTCTTGGTGCCTATATTCGGTGCCGCTGTCCTTATTCCTGCCGGCCGGACAGAAAAAAGTAGGGCGGTGCGGGTGCACGGTACTTGATTTTTCTCCGAAGCGGTGCTAATTTGGAATCGAAGGTGCGAATGGTCGTCCCTTGGTCCGACTGAGGGACGGGGTGAAGTAAAGTACGGCGGTCCTTGCGGCGCGATCGAGGGGCCGAGACAGTAACGGCTTTTGCCGTTGTCTGTCTCGGCCTTTGTACTTTTAGGGCAGGTGGGCCTGGTGACGCTAGACAAGGCAATCGAGAAATACTTCGAGGTTGCGGTCGGCCTCCGGGGCATGGCAGCTGGTACCGTGGAGGCCTACAGGGCCGATTTTCGTGACTTTCTCCGCTTCGCCTCTAGCCTGGGCTTGCGGGAAGTCGCGGACGTCACCACGGCCCACGTAAACGAGTATCTTCTTGGGTTGCGGCGCCGGGGCCTGAAGCTAGCCACCCTGCATCGTCGGCGGAACGCGCTGAGTTCCCTCTTTCGGTTTGCCGAGGAGCAGGGCTGGGTTGGGAGGAACCCGGTGTCCGCTGCCAGGCTGCAGCCCCGGCCGCGCGCTGGGCGGGAGGTGGTGCTTAGCGGCGAGGAGGTGCGCGCGTTCCTGCGGGCAGACGTGAGCTACCGCACGGTCGCGGCCGAAGTGGTAGACGCACTCCGGTTACTCCTGGTGTTCACTGGGCTCCGCTGCTCCGAGCTTTTGAAACTCGACTGGACGCATATAGATCTGGACGCCCGCCTGCTTACTGTCTACGACAGTAAGAACTCCAATAGGAAAGGGTTACCTAGAAACAAGGACCGTGATAGAAGGCTGACCCCGCCTGCGCCTGCGGGTACAACTGCCTGAAGTGCTCGCCTGCGGCCGTCGGGTAGCCGGCCCGGCTTGCGGCTGTCCCAATGCGTTTACGGGAGGGGTTTGCGAGTGGTGCTCCCTGACCTGCTGGCGCCGGGATTGAAGGTCGTGTTCTGCGGTACGGCTGCCGGCACCTCTTCCGCCAGGCGCGGCGTCTACTACGCCGGACCGGGCAACAAGTTTTGGGATGTGCTTCACCGCGTGGGCCTCACCCCGACACGTTTCGCACCGGAAGAATACCGCGAGCTCTTGCGCTACGGTATAGGGCTTACCGACCTGAACAAGAACCAGGCAGGGATGGACAGCCGGCTCCAAGAGCGCCACTTTGATCGGGATGCCCTCACAGAGAAGATCATCAGGTACGGACCCAAGGTTCTGTGCTTTAACGGCAAGCGAGCGGCGCAGGCTTATTACGGTTCAGCCGGGACCGGGCAGTTTGACTACGGCAGGCAGCCCGCCGCCATCGGCAGCACAGCGGTGTTCGTCCTTCCCTCTACCTCCGCGGCAGCCGCGAGGTGGTGGGACGAAGGGTACTGGGTGGAGGCCGCTGCTTATATAAAAAGCCTGACGTTGACTGGCCGAAATCGTAGCTGATCATAAGTGGGCAGAGTAAAGTCCTTCCCTATAATCCTCATAAGAGGCCAGGAGTGGCTAAGAGTATGAGTCATCAGCCTCTCGGCGTGGAGTGCTAGTCGGGGAAGCCATTCTAAACGGAGAGATCATCGAGTAGTATCCGGAAGACAATTATTCCCCGAGCTGCCTTGTCCTGGGCCGAACGGAGCGGGGGCGGTTTCTACACGTCCAGGTTTCACTGCCACCCAACGTGGTAATTATTACGGTGTACGAGCCCGACCCTAAGCAGTGGGTTGACTACAGGAGCAGGTTTAGGGGGTAAGCTTGGGTGCCATGTGTATTCTGCGGGGGCGAGCTAGAAGCGCGGCGGGTAACCTTCACCCATGAACAGGACGGAAAGTACCTGGTGGTAAAGAACGTCCCGGCCGAAGTCTGCACCAAGGCCGGAGAGAGAACCTACTCTGCTGAGGTTGCCGACGAGTTGCCCAGGTTTGCCCAACGGGAGTTCAAGCCGGTGAGAAAAGTGCCCGTCTTTGATTTCACCAAAGGGCGAGGGCGTAGTTGCGGTAGCACCCGGCGATGGGTACGGGGAAGGACCAGGAGGATATCGGAGACAGCCTAGCCTGAGCCCGGCACCTACGGAAGCAGGCCGAACGGCGCGGCAGGGACTAATCATGATTATCCCGGGCTGCGACGTCATGGTTGAACCTGGTAGAGACTTCTTCGAGCCCTGCTCCAGCCTGCTTCGGCGGTCACGCCGGCTGGGTGGGGGGGGGGGGGGGCCAGAAGGGCCGCCGCTTTCTCGGCATTTCGCGCCCCGTCCCGTCGCCTCCGGCGGGGACCAGGCGGTTTACGAATTCATATTCGAGGCGCGGACAGGGAACAGCTTAAGACCCGTTTCCTAGAGAGTCTGAGTCAACATTATCCGGTTACTGTTCCTTTTGGCCGCCAAAGCGAGAAGAGCCAAGGAAGTGCCCTCAGCTCAGGGTGGGTCCACCGTAGAGCCAGTGCTACAGCGTATAGCACTAACCGAGCCCTTGCCTCCCTCTGACAGGACTTTCCTCTGTCCCCGTAGAATTTACCCGCATAGTCCCAGCGACGCTCTTGCTCCTGGCCGCGCTTCTCATAGCGTTTTCCGGCGGGTAGGGATCGTCGGACACTAGTGGTGAAGCTGCTCCCCGCCCAGATGGAGACCTTCGGCAAGAACGCGACGGGTGTACGCTATGTACACATATACAGAAGCTGCCTGAACGGGGAAAAGCTCTAAATGGAGCCGGACGTAGGTGAGCGTGGCAAATGCGGGCTGCGCGCTGACCTACGGGTGACTCGTGCCGCAGCGGCGGGATACCCCAAGCCGGGGTCCGGGTGGGAGGCTGGAGGGAGGCCGGGAGGAGGCTGCGGGCCCTGCTTGCCCGGGGAAGAGGCCGCGGCCACGGAAGGGGCTGCGCAGGAAAGCGCTGGCGCGGAGTTCGACAAGTTCTACTACCCAGAAACATGCCGCCAGACTTGGTGGCGAAGGGGATGGATGTGATAAATGACGGTTTCCCTCCCTGTAGCTTGGACCAATATAGGGCCATGTGAAACAGCGCTCCAAGCCGGGCTCCGATTTGGTGACAAAGGGACGCACACGAGCCGTACTATCATGTTTAGTGAACTCAGCGACCTACTGGCTGCCCTACCGGAGACTGCTACTCGCGAGGATTATGCGGCTGCTATCATCAGCAACAATGTACTCGGTAAACAGACAGCATCGACGCGGCGGCTTACCAATCAACGTCTAGGCGAACTCTACGGTCTTGACCCTCGGATCGCTATCTTTCGTGTACTTCGTCGCCTTTGGGGAGTCGATGAGACTGGGCGGCCGCTTTTGGCGCTGCTTTGCGCGTTGGGGCGCGATCCGTTACTGCGAGCGACTGCGCGGACTGTTCTTTCGCTCGCGGTGGGAGAGGAGCTTGTGCGATCAACCTTCATAGAAGCAATCGAGCATTCTACCGGAGATCGACTTAATGAATCGATTCTGGATAAGGTCGCCCGCAATGCTGGAAGCTCGTGGACCCAGTCCGGACACCTCGAGGGACGGGTAAGGAAGATCAGGAAGCGCGTAGAACCAACACCAGGCGCGGTGGCATTCGCGCTGTGGCTCGGATCACTTTATTCACTTTCCGGAGAAGAACTACTGGTAACGCCTTGGACCAGCGTGCTTGATCGCACCCCACCAGAATTGCTCGACCTGGTACTTCGGGCCAAGCAATTGCGGCTTCTTCACGCCCGAATCGGAGGCGGAGTTATTGAGATTGATCCAACTACTTTGGATCCGGAGGCGGAGGTACGCTGACGATGGGCAAGATCGAAGATCTGGCGTCACTCTACGAGCGGCACATCAGCTTGCCCTGGCAACGCACCGTTGCGGGCGCCCAGCGCGTAGTGATGGTGGTTTACGATAAGGAACTCGAGAGGGCCTTTCGGGCCCGGAAAGGCGAGTTTGAGCAACGGACGCGCGCGGCCGGGCATGCGTGGGTAGAGTATGACTGCACGCGGTGCTTCGCGGAGTGGATGGCTCAAGACGAGTATCGGGAAGCATATTTTGAATATCCTGGTGATCTGGCGATGAAGCTGGCGGGCGAGTTCACCGAGTACGTCGCCGGTTCTCTTCGCGAACTGCTTCGTACCTCCGATGACAATACGGTTGTGGCCGTGACGGGTGTTGCCAGCCTCTACGGTTTTGTGCGGGTGTCCGATCTTATTCGGGCCGTAGAGCCGGACATTAAGGGCAGACTTGTCGTTTTCTTCCCCGGGACCAAGGATGGCAACAATTACCGGCTCCTCGATGCCCGCGACGGTTGGAACTACCTTGCTTATAGCATCACGCTAAACGGTCCTGGAGGTGCCTTATGAAAATCTTTGAGGTGTTGGATCGCGACCCACGGACGAGCTCCCTGGTGAACGAAGGCCAAGCACGCATTAGGGCGGAGCAAGATGACCGCGCGCTCCGTGAGCTTCGGGCCGAACTCGAGACGTTCGTCTGCGACGGACAGTACGGGGACGCCATCGAGCGCGTCCTGCGCAGCTACCTGACCCAACTTGATCGGCCCCGCCAGCTTGCGGCCTGGGTGAGCGGGTTCTTCGGCAGCGGGAAATCCCACCTGCTGAAAATGCTGGGCCACCTGTGGGTCAACACGGCTTTTGCCGATGGCTCCACGGCACGTTCTCTTGTTCCTCAGCTTTCTGATGAAATTGTGGCCCTGCTCCGCGAGTTGGATACTCGGGTCGCTCGTAGTGGAAAGCCGGCCGTTGCTGCAGCCGGGACGCTACCTTCCGGGAGTGGAGACCACGTTCGGCTCACGGTCCTCTCGATCATTCTGCGTGCCTGCGGACTACCTGAGCAATACCCACAGGCCCAGTTCTGTTTCTGGCTACAAGACCGGGGCTATTTGGAACAGGTGCGTGCTGCCGTTGAAGCAGCCGGCAAGAACTGGCTGCGCGAACTAAACAATATGTACGTTAGCGGCCCGATCGCACAGGCTGTTCTAGCTTGTGAGCCGAACTTTGCCGTTGACGAGCGTCAGGCGCGCCAGGTCCTCCGGGAGCAATTCCCGGTCTCCGCGGTCGATATCTCTACCGCCGAGTTCATCGAAGCAGCACGCAAGGCCCTGGCCTTCGATGGGGAACTCCCGCTGACCATTCTTATTCTAGACGAGGCCCAGCAGTACATTGGGGACTCCACGGATCGTGCGGTGACGTTCACTGAGATCGCCGAGGCCATCCAGACGCAGATGGATAGCCGCGTCATGCTCGTGGCGTCGGGGCAGTCAGCGCTCTCGGGAACTCCTTTGCTTCAGAAACTCCGCGATCGTTTCCGCATTAATATCCAACTATCAGATACGGACGTCGAAACCGTGACCCGCCAGGTCCTGCTCCGCAAGAAGCCTAGCGCTGTCGATGCTGTTCGCCACACGCTTGACCGGAACGCCGGCGAGATCTCCAAACACCTGCAGGGAACCCGCCTGGCGGAGAGGGCTGAGGATCAGAAGGTCATTGTCGAGGACTATCCTCTCTTACCGACCCGGCGCCGGTTCTGGGAAGAGTGCTTTCGGGTGGTGGATGCCGCTGGTACTCACAGCCAGTTGCGGTCACAACTGCGGATTCTGGACGATGCGCTGAAGGATATTGCCCCGCGCGACCTCGGCGCTGTTATTCCCGCCGACTCCATGTTTGAGGCAATCGCCCCCGACCTTGTGAATACTGGAGTTCTTCTCAACGAGATAGACCTGAGAATCCGGGCGCTCGATGATGGCAGCGACGAGGGTCGGTTGAAGAAGCGGCTTTGCGGGCTCGTTTTCCTCATCAACAAGTTGCCGCGCGAAGCGGGTGTTGATGCCGGCGTGCGGGCGACAGCGAAGATGCTCGCCGATCTGGTAGTCGAAGACCTGGATACCGACTCCGGCCCGTTCCGCAAGACAGTGGAGGCGGTTCTGGAATCCCTGGCCAACGACGGCACGCTGATGAAAGTTGGTGACGAGTACCGGCTGCAGACTACAGAGGGTGCGGAGTGGGACCGTGCTTTCCGGGAGAAGGTTGCGGCGTTGCGGCAGAAGGAAGCTGAGATTGCCTCCAAGCGTGACCAGCTTCTGGCGAGCGCCGTGCAGAAGGTCGTGAGCGAGATTCGCCTTGTTCATGGCGAATCAAAGCTTCGTCGTTCCTTGGTGTTACATGCCCGCTTAGATGAGCCTTCCGCCGCCGACGATCAGATTGTTGTCTGGATGCGCGACGGTTGGTCCACAAGCCAAAAGGACGTAGAGAACGAAGCGCGTCGCCGTGGACAGGACGATCCCGTCATCCACGTCTTCGTGCCTCGCGCCGCTGCTGACGACCTCCGGGCGCGCATTATTGAAGTGGAGGCCGCGCGACAGGTGCTCGACTCCAAGGGCGTTCCCAGCACGCGGGAGGGCCAAGAGGCCCGCGAAAGCATGAACAGCCGGCTCCAAAGCGCTGAAGTGGCCCGTGACGATTTGATCCGCGAGGTGATTGCTTCTGCCAGGGTGTTCCAGGGTGGGGGCAACGAAGTCTTCGGTGATTCGCTCAAGTCCAAGATCGAAACGGCTGCGGAAGCTTCCCTGGCGCGCCTCTTTCCACGTTTTGCCGAGGGCGACCACCGGGCCTGGGAGGTAGCACTGCGGCGAGCACGTGAGGGCTCCGACCAGCCCTTCGCTGCGGTGGGCTGGGATAAGTCCACGGAAGACCACCCGGTGGCCCGAGAAGTCATGGCTACTATTGGAAATGGCGCCAAGGGCGGTGATGTGCGCAAGACCCTGAAAGCGGCTCCTTACGGCTGGCCACAGGACGCCATTGATGCCGCCTTGGTGGCTTTGCACCGCGCCGGCTCGCTCCGCGCCACACTGAACGGCCAGCCGGTGCCACCTGGTCAACTGGACCAGAACCGCATTCAGAGCGCCGAGTTCCGCCCGGAGAAGGTTCGTCTCGGGACCGCGGACAAGATCGCCTTGCGCGGTCTCTACCAAAGGGCTGGCGTGCCAGTGAAATCTGGCGAGGAAGAGCTTAAGGCTACCCAGTTCCTGGACGCGCTCCTGGAACTCGCCCGAGCCGCCGGGGGTGATCCGCCTCTGCCTCCTCGACCGGACACGACGAAGGTGGAAGAACTGAAACGTCTCACCGGAACGGAGCAACTCGGAGCGATCCTCCAGGTCAAGACCGAGATGGAGAAATGGATTGACGAGTGGACTTCCTTGAAGCAGCGGGCGGAAAGGCGTTTACCCAACTGGAAGGTGCTGGAGCGCCTGCTGGCCCACGCCGAAACACTCCCGGTTGCTACGGAGGTAAAGCCCGAAGCAGAAGCCATCCGCGTCGGTCGTTCCCTTCTGGAGGATGCGGACCATATCTCGCCCATTCGGATAAAGGTCGCCGCCGCCCTCCGCGCCGCGGTGACCGACCAATCCAACGCCATGCGTAAGGCCTGGGAGGAAGCCATGCAGACCCTCCAGGCCGATGCGTCGTGGGCCGCCCTCGATGATGCTACCCGCAACCAGATCCTTGACCAGGTTCGGCTCCGAGCGCCAGTCGAGCCGACGATGCAAAGCGATGACGACCTGCTGCGTGAGCTAGATCGCCAGTCGCTTGTCGCCCGCGCCGATGCCGTGGCCGCAGTGCCGGAGCGTGTTGCCCGGGCCCTCGAAGAGGCCGCCCGCAAGCTGAAGCCGCGGGCCCAGCGCATCTCACTGCGGCCGGCCACGCTAGAAACGGAAGAAGAAGTGAAGGCCTGGCTAGCCGAACACGAGCGGAAGCTGCTTGACGCCGTCCGGCGGGGCCCGGTGATCATTGGTTAAGGGGGGAAGCCGGTGCCTGTACTAGCGCCCGAACTTCGCAACCTTCTCGCCCGGGTGATGGTTGCCGCTCGCGAAGTGGCGGAGGCCGGCGCTCGCTCCGCCCTCCGGGCCCTTGCCGTCCACCACCACGAGCCATATGGTTCCATGACGCCTGAGGAGCGCGCCCTGCGCAACCGGCTCCGCGCCCATGGCCGCCAGCTTGGCGACCAGCGCGAGGCTAGGCGCGGTACCCAGGACATCGAGCGGCTGGTCCACGAGTGCGCCTACCAGCACTGGCACCGCATGCTCTTCGCCAGGTTTCTCGCCGAGAACAACCTGCTTGTCGAGCCGGACTCCGGCGTGGCCATCACCATGACCGAGTGCGAGGATCTAGCCCGCGAGCAGGGCGAGGACCCGTGGGTAATGGCCAGCCGCTTTGCCCAGCGGATGCTGCCACAAATTTTCCGGGTTGACGACCCCGTCCTGGAAGTTACGTTGCCGCCGGAGACCCGGCAGGCGTTAGAGCGTTTGCTGGCACAACTCCCATCCGTAGTGTTCACGGCCGACGACTCCCTTGGCTGGACCTATCAGTTCTGGCAGTCGGCCGAGAAGGAACGCGTCAATAACCGCGTCAAGAGCGGGGAGAAGATCACCGGCCGGACGCTCCCGGCTGTCACCCAGTTGTTCACCGAGCACTACATGGTGCTTTTCCTCCTGCACAACTCCGTCGGCGCCTGGCACGCCGGCAAAGTTCTCGCTAACCGGCCCGGGCTCGCAGACTTAGCGACCAGCGAGCAGGAACTCCGCGAAGCCGTGGCGCTAGAGGGCTATAGCTTTGATTACCTTCGCTTTGTCCGGGAACCGGCTGGCGGGGATAGCGGCAAGGCGAAGGGCCCCTGGCGGCCTGCCGCGGGAACCTTTGACGCCTGGCCGCGCCAAGCCAAGGACCTGAAGGTGCTCGATCCCTGCTGCGGCAGTGGGCACTTCCTCGTCGCCGCGTTCGATCTACTCGTGCGCTTGCGGATGGTCGAGGAGGGCCTGTCGCTCGAGGAAGCGGTCGGGGCGGTGCTGGCCGAAAACCTCTTCGGGCTGGAACTGGACGCCCGCTGCACGCAAATCGCGGCGTTCAACCTGGCCCTGGCCGCGTGGAAGACGGTAGGCCGCGTCATTGACCTGCCCGCCCTGAACATCGCCTGCTCCGGCCTGTCCGTCGGTGTGCCCAAGAGCGAGTGGCTCAAGCTCGCCGGCGACGATTTCCGCCTGCGGAACGGCATGGAGCGCATGTACGACCTGTTCGAGCAAGCCCCGGAGCTGGGCTCGCTCATTGACCCGCGCCGGGCGGTCCCGGGTGGCGATCTGTTCTCCGCCGAGTTCCACAAGCTCCAGCCGCTGCTGGAGCAGGCGCTAAAGCGCGAGGACGTGGCGGGCAATGACGAGCGACGAGAAATCGGTGTTGCGGCTCAGGGCATCGCCAAGGCCGCCGAACTCCTGTCCGGCAAGTACCACCTGATCATCACCAACGTGCCTTACCTCGCCCGGGGCAAGCAGGGTGAGAAGCTGAAAGATTTCTGTGAAACGCACCACTCCGAGGCCAAGAATGACCTGGCGACTGTCTTTCTCGACCGTTGTTTGGAACACTGCTATGAGGGCGGAACCACCTCCATCGTGCTACCCCAGAACTGGCTTTTCCTGACCAGCTACAAAAAGTTCCGCCAAAAGCTCCTAAAGAGCGATACCTGGCATCTAGTTGCCCGGTTGGGGGAGGGAGGATTTGATAGTTCGGCAGCGGCAGGTGCTTTTACCATCCTCATCACCATCAGCCGGGGGCAGAAAATGAAGAATACCTGTACGTCAGAGAACCTCATCTCAGGCATAGATGCCTCCGAGCCCCGCCAGCCCGCCGAAAAGGCCGAACTGCTACGCACCGGCGAAATCAGGCAGGTGAAGCAGGCGAAGCAGTTGGAGAATCCGGACGCGCGAGTGGCGCTGGAGGAAGGCGTTGAGGAAGAGCTACTGTTAAAATATACAAATGCATGGCAAGGAATAGCGACTAGTGATTATCCGAGGTTTGGGAGGGCTTTCTGGGAAGTTCTTCAAATATACTGCGGTTGGACTTTACTACAGAGTACGGTGGAAGATACTATAGCCTTCGGTGGTAGGCAAAACATTCTATTTTGGGAAGATGGGCATGGACAAATCACTGAAGTTTGCCAAGAAGGCGCGACGTTTCGCGGTGTTAGTGCTTGGGGGAAAAAGGGTGTTGCGTGTGCCCAAATGCGTAGTATGACAGTAAACCTATATGAAGGAACCAAGTTTGATAATAATACTTCTGTACTAATTCCATATAACCCAGCCCACCTCCCCGCCATCTGGTGCTTCTGTTCCTCTCCTGAGTACAACGAGGCGGTGCGGAGAATCGACCAGAAGTTAAATGTTACTAATGCCACCCTGGTCAAAGTCCCGTTTGACCTAGAATACTGGCAAAGGGTCGCTGCCGAGAAATACCCCAACGGCCTGCCCAAGCCCTATTCCGACGACCCCACCCAGTGGGTCTTCCACGGCCACCCTTGTGGCTCAGTGGTCTGGGACGAGGAGAAAAAGTGGACCACTCACGGCTCGCTGCGCACCGATGCTACTGTGCTCCAGGTAGCGGTGGCGCGGCTGCTCGGCTACCGCTGGCCTGCCGAGCTGGATGCGGATATGGAGCTTTCCGATGAGGCGCGGGAGTGGGTGGCTAGGTGTAACGACCTGCTTCCTTACGCCGACTCGGACGGTATCGTGTGCCTCTCACCCGTACGGGGAGAGGAGCCGGCGGCCAACAGGCTGCGCCGGTTGCTTGCCGCTGCCTTTGGCAGCGAGTGGTCACCGGCGAAAGAGCGGCAGCTTCTCCAGGCTGCGGCCGGAGGTGACCGGCCTGCCGCTACTTTGGAAGAATGGCTGCAAGATAAGTTTTTCGAAGAGCACTGCAAGCTGTTTCACCACCGCCCGTTCGTCTGGCACATCTGGGACGGCCGCAAAGACGGCTTCAACGCCCTGGTCAACTACCACCGTCTGGCAGCTCCTGACGGCGAGGCCCGGCGCACGCTGGAGGCTCTGACCTACACGTACCTGGGCGACTGGATAGAACGGCAGAAAGCTGAACAGCGCGAGGGTCAGGAGGGTGCCGACGCCCGGCTGGCCGCGGCGCTCGACCTGCAGGAGCAGCTCAAGAAGATCCTCGAAGGTGAGCCGCCGTACGACATCTTCGTCCGCTGGAAGCCGTTACACGAACAGCCTATCGGCTGGGAGCCGGATATTAACGACGGTGTGCGGCTGAACATTCGCCCGTTCATGTCGGCGACACTGCGCAAGGGCGGTCGGGCCGGCGCCGGCGTGTTACGGTGGAAGCCGAACATTAACTGGAAGAAGGACCGTGGCCGGGAGCCGCAGAGCCTTCGGCCCAAGGCCGACTTCCCCTGGTTCTGGGGCTGCGACCCGGAGAGGCGCCCTGAGCATCGTACCGACTTTCTAGGCGAGGATGACTTCGACGGCAACCGTTGGAACGACCTTCACTACAGCAACGCGGTGAAACAGGCCGCGCGAGGGCGTGCGGGAAAGGAGGTAAAGTCGTGAGGACGCGCGGTGAGACACCGGAGACGGTTTTGGAGGCGCTCGTTTCCGCCCTGCGTGCCTGTGACACTGCCCCCGACGGCATGGTGCGCCCGGCGGCGATCCTCTGGACGGACCCCAAGCGACAGTGGCTACCGTTGAAGTCCGTACTGTTGCAGCGGTTGCCGGAGCTGATTGTTTTGGGAGACTATGACCTGGCCTCCCGCACCGGCCCGGCGATCTGGATCCGCTGTGTGGTTGAACGTACCTTGGAGAATCCGAAGCTTCCTCAGGACCGGGCTCCGATCGTTTACCTGCCGGGGGTGGCGAGACAGGACTTGCGGGCAGGCGAGGACTGCCCGGCGGCACTGAGGCCCCTGGTCGAGTTAATGTACCGGGGAACGTTGTGGTTGCAGCGCAGCGGTCACGACTGGACGGTGACAGCATTTCTGACTTCGCCCCAGGGGCTCGAACTTGATCTGGCCAGGGACCAGGACACGCTTGAGGCACTGACGCGAGCGCTGCGTGAAGTTGCGGAGACGCCCTTGGCGCGACTTCGCGGCCGGCGGCTCGAAGCCGAGGACTTCGACCGGCTGCTGTCCAGTGATGTGGTGCGCGATTTATTGCGCTGGATGAGCGAGCCGGCAACAGCAAAGGAACAGATGGGCCCCCAGCGCTGGGCAGCCTTCTGCAACCAATGCCGGGCGCAATTCGGTTTGGATCCCGGGAAAGACGGCGAAATCGCCGCCGGTGAACGGCTGGGCCGGGGTGAAGGGCCGTGGGCGGATGTGTGGGAGCGGTTCGCAGAAGCTCCGCGCGCGTACCCCGGCATTCCCAATCTACTGCGCCGGTCGAAGCCACAAGAGCTTTTTCTCGAGCGATCACGATGGCCCAATTTCAATGAAGAGGATGAAGACGCTGCGCGGAGCGCGCTGGCTGGTCTACAAGGACTTTCACATGCAGAGGCATGCCAGAAGGTACTCGAACTTGAGCAGCAGCATGCTGAACGCCGGCGATGGGTCTGGTCACGACTTGGCTTATCGCCGATGGCTGCGGTACTGGAACCCCTGGCGCGGCTCGCCGGAGCGGCTCGATCCGCTCTTGGGGGCAGTACGCCTGGTGAGATCGCGGAAGCTTACATGGAAGGTCCCTGGGAGGCGGACGCGACTTCTTGGGAAGCGATGGCCCTTGCTCCAGCCGCCGATGAGGCCCTCGTAAGAAATGCTGTGCGGGTATTGCTCCAACCCTGGCTGGACGAGTCGGCCCGTGCGTTCCAGCGAGCAGTCGCATCGCATCCCCTCCCCGGGAAGGGGGAACAAGAACCTGCCGTCGCGAAGCCCGGGATGTGTCTGTTGTTCGCCGATGGCTTGCGTTATGATGTTGGGCGGAGGCTTGCCGAACGGCTGGAGGAGCGTGGTTGCCGTGTCCGCATTGGGTGGCGGTGGGCAGCGTTACCAACGGTGACAGCCACGGCGAAGCCCGCCGTCACCCCTTGCGCTGACGTTCTTTTCGGCGACCAACTTCCAGAAGACTTTACACCAAGTTTTTTTGAGAGCGGCAAGCCGGCAGATACGGCAACGCTTAGAGCCGCGATCGAGGCAGGTGGATATCACGTACTAGACAGCGAACACGATGAGTGCCCCGGCGGCGAAGCATTAGGTTGGGGCGAGGCGGGTGCGCTCGACCGACGCGGGCATGACCTCGGTGAAGAGCTGGCCCGGCATATCGAGCCGGAGATTGAGCGCCTGGTCGAACGGATCATGAGATTGTTCGATGCCGGTTGGACGTCGGTGCGCGTGGTGACCGACCACGGCTGGCTCCTGGTGCCGGGTGGACTGCCGAAAGTAGACCTGCCAAAGCACTTGACGGTCACCCGCTGGAAACGGTGTGCCGTCGTTGCAGGTGAGTCACAGGTCGACGCGTTGAGTATGCCCTGGCACTGGAACGCAACCGAGCGTTTCGCAACCGCTCCTGGGATTGCCTGCTTTAACGCTTCGCCGAGCTATGCGCACGGCGGAATTAGCGTCCAGGAATGTCTCATTCCCGATATGCTCGTCGAGCGCGGGGGCGGAATTACACCCCGGGCAGAAATCCGTTCGGTGACTTGGCGCCGGATGCGCTGCTTTGTTGAGGCGGAAAGCGCAGGGGGTACGGTGATTGCCGATCTCCGCCTGGAGCAGGCAAACGGGAGGTCAGTAGTCGCGTCCGCCAAACCTCTTGATCATGACGGCACGACCAGCCTGGTTGTCAATGACGATTACGAAGATAGTAACCTGGTCCTGGTCCTCGTGGATCAGGACGGAAACGTTCTCGCTCAGAGAAAGACTAAGGTGGGAGTTTCATCATGATTGGCACTGTAGAACTAGACCACCTGGATAAGATTGCGGCGTCGGTTTTCGAAGGTTACCTCGTACGTAAGGACCTAGTGCGAAAGTATGCCCGACAATACCCGGTTCCGACCTATGTGGTCGAGTTCCTCCTGGGCCGGTACTGCGCGAGTACAAAGGCCGAGGAGATCCAAGAGGGGCTTGAGATTGTCGAGAAACAGCTCAAAGGCCGGACAGTCCGGACCGGCGAAGAAGAGCTGTTCAAGGCGAGGGCACGGGAGCAGGGTTCGGTCAAGCTGATCGACATCGTGAAGGCCAAGCTTGACGCGAGACACGACTGTTACGTAGCCGAGTTGCCGAGCCTGGTCCTGCGAGACGTTCAGATCAGCGACTCGCTCGTGAATGAGAATGAGAGGATGCTGACGGACGGGTTCTACGCCGAGATCACGCTTGAATACGACCCACTCGTTGCTCAAGAGAAAAACGGCCGCCCGTTCCGGATTGCGGCACTGCGGCCTATCCAGATGTCCAGTCCGAACGTTTTGGACGTATTGGCGAGGGGACGGACGAAGTTCACCACTGGCGAATGGCGCGACTTTCTCATTCGGTCAATCGGGCTGGAGCCAGCGGTTCTGAGCGAACGCGCCAAGATGGTCGCCATGCTCCGAATGGTGCCGTTTGTCGAGCGCAACTACAACTTCGTCGAGCTCGGACCGCGAGGTACCGGCAAAAGTCACCTGTTCCAGCAGATATCACCCTACTCTCACCTCATATCCGGTGGAAAGGCCACGGTGGCGAAGATGTTTGTAAACATGGCCAATGGCCAACGGGGCTTAGTCTGCCAGTATGACGTGGTCTGCTTCGACGAGATATCCGGTATCTCATTCGATCAGAAGGACGGCGTCAACATCATGAAAGGGTACATGGCCTCAGGCGAGTTTAGCCGTGGGAAGGATAGCATCCGGGCTGAGGGCGGGATAGTAATGGTTGGGAATTACGATGTGGATGTTAACCAGCAACAACGCGTCGGACATTTGCTGAGCCCGTTGCCGGGCGAGATGCGAGATGATACGGCGTTTCACGACCGGATCCATGCTTTCGCACCGGGATGGGAGTTTCCCAAGCTCAACCCGAACGAACACTTAACAAACCATTTCGGGCTTGTAAGCGACTTCCTGAGCGAGTGTTGGCACCGTCTGCGGGAAACAAGCCGTGTTTCAGCGCTGCAGAACCGCGTCTTTTGGGGCGGCGCGCTCAGCGGCCGTGATATCGAAGCCGTCAATAAAACTGTTAGCGGCTTGGTGAAGCTGCTCTTCCCCGACCCCGAGATGCCTATCCCTGATGATGATCTCGAATGGATCGTACGCCTGGCACTCGAGTCCCGCCGGCGTGTCAAGGAGCAGCAGAAGCGCTGTCTTAAAAGCGAATTTCGCAACACGCACTTCAGCTATACCCTCGGAGTCGAAGGAATCGAGAAGTTTGTGGCCACGCCCGAATTGCACAGCGATGAGGCTATTGAAGGCGACCCCTTGCCTCCCGGCCAAGTATGGGCGGTGGGGCCCGGGAGCGGTGACTCTGGCCCGGGCCTGTACCGCATTGAAGTGACCGTGGGGCCTGGAAGCGGCGTTCGCATCCTTAATCACCCACAGCCACCTGCCTTCCGCGAAAGCGTCAGGGTGGCCGAGCAAAACCTCTATGTACGGGCGAGAGAACTCGTCGGTGACCGGGATCCCCGGAGCCACGAGTTCTCTATCCAATTGCGCTCATTCGATCCGGACAAGAGCGGATCAGGCCTCGGCTTGCCGGTGCTCGTTGCTCTGGTCGGGGCACTGCTCCAGCGAAACACCCGCGGAGGGACCATAATTGTCGGGCCTCTCAATCTTGGCGGTTCGATCGAGTTGCTGCCCAACCCTGTTGCGATCGCAGAACTCGCCGTGGACAAACAGGCGACGACGTTGTTGATGCCGATTTCCGCACGCCGAGCGCTTAACGAGCTACCCGATGAACTGTGGACGAAGATTAGCATCGAGTTTTACAGCGACCCAAGCGACGCGGTGTTCAAGGGCCTAACCGAGTAGGGGAGGGGGGTGGGTCTCGCCATGGCCGGCTGTGGAGGCACACCGGCTGGGCGGGAAGTCGGCGGCTGCCGACCGTGTGCACAGGCGGGGGAGGGGTGAATTGAGGTACGTTCTAAGTAGCGCTAAAATTCGCGTACCGGTTTAATCTACTGTCAGGTCCGAAGGGGAGGGGACATGGGTGGGTGATCTAAGGTTACCAGGTGCACGCTGGTTCCGGTGTGACCTGCATGTGCACACGCCGTTTGACACTGAGAAGAAGTTTGGTGAGGACTTACGTGCGGCTATCGAGTCGTTCAAGGAGGCAAGACGCGAACGCCTTGCCGAAATTGCCGAGCGCTTCGTAGAAGCGTGCCGAGCAGCGGCGAACGGCGCGGGGATCGATTTGGTGGCGCTTACGGACCATAACAGCGTTGACGGCTATTGGTATCTGAAGCCATATTTCGAGGATCTGGCGAAACAGGCCAGGGAATCGGGCCTCTTGATGCCGGTGATTCTCCCAGGCGTGGAATTCTCGGTAGGCGGCGAGCGGCCGATCCACTTCCTTGTCGTCTTTGCGGCCGACACCGACCCTGAGGTTATTGATCGCGCAATTCACCATGTTTTTGGTCCCAATGATCGGTTCGATCCCAAGACAGGTACACCCCGAGCCACGGGACAATCTGTGACCGATTTCCTGACAAAGCTTTATGAGTTCTGTCGGCCACCTAGTGGCGACCGAAACCTGGAGTTCGTTGTTCTCCCAGCTCACGCGGATGACGATAGAGGAGTGATTAGGGAGACGACAGGCCCTGACTCCGAACCCAGTGTCGCTCCAACCCTCTGGAATGAGATGAAAGGCAACCTGCGGGAGCGGGTTGTCACCCGGCGCGATTGGCATGGCTTCCAAACGAAAAGACCATATGACCGGCTTCCACAAGCCTTCAAGGAGCTTTTGTTACGCTGGACAGCGGCGCGTCGCGGGGAGAACTGGGACCAACTTACTGAGGAGCAAAAGGCCCGCTACCGAGAGCAAAAGTACTGGCCGCTTGTCGAGTGCTCCGACCCCCACAGCTATGAAACTATCGGCTCCCGGTATACCTGGCTCAAGATGGAAGTCCCCGACCTGGAAGGGATTCGTCTGGCACTTCTCGACCCAGAATCTCGGCTGCGCAGAATGGCCGACGGGCCTCCGGATCAACGTTATCCGCGCATCGAACGGATCCGAATCCGACACACAGATTTCCTCGACGAGGTGGAGATCCCGTTAAGCCCCTGGCTTACGACGCTTATCGGTGGGCGGGGTACTGGAAAGTCCACGGTAGTGGAGTATCTGCGTCATGCCCTCGATCGTGCGCGCGAAGAAGACTTCAGCGGTGCAGTGAGCGAAGAGATGCGGAAGGTTCGTTCCGAGGTGTTGGAGATCCTCAAAGATAAGGACGAACGTGACTTCGGGCAGACCAAGGGAACACTTCTCCCTAATTTCGAGCTTGAGGCGGATATTGTGGTATCCGAGCGCCGGTATAGGGTCCGGCGGACTCACGCCGGCATTGAAATCGTGCAGAATCCCGGCGAGCCATCCGAGCAAAAGGTGGCTTTCGACGTACGCAGTCTTATCGCCCCGCACGTGTTCTCACAAGGCCAAATCGCGAGCATCGCCAAGGATCCGGCGTCCCAGCGTACCGAGCTGGACGCTCTCGTAGGCAGGGAACAGCTAGCTGGAAATGAACAGGACCGGCGTGCGACTATAGAACAGATGCAGCAGCTCCAGTCCGAGCGTTCACGACTTAGAGAGCAGCACAAGACGCTCCCTGCACGGGAAACGGAGCTACAAAAGGTCAACGATCAGATTGCATTCCTAGAACAAGAAGGACGGAAGGATGTTATCGGCCAGTTCCGGGCCTTCGAGGATGAACTCCGCTGGCTAGATACCGCGCTGGAAGAACTCACAAACCAGGCTAACCTCTTGGACGAGCAGGCTGCCCGTGTGGAACGGGTGGCTGCAAGTCTTCCTCAAGTGCCTACACAGACACCGTCGTCTGCGTGGCTGCATCAAGTGTCCGCGCGAATTCGTGAACAATTAAACAAGACTAGTCAGGCGTTCGGTACGCAAGCCGTGGCGCTTCGCCAGTTGGCAGAGGCGATTCGAACGGAACGCGCAGACAAATGGCAGCCCGATTACGATCGCATCCGGCAAGAATATGAGGGGCTTCGCGAGGAGCTGCAAGAGCAGGGTATTGACTTCAGTCACCACGAAAGGCTCCTTCAACAGCGGGCGGATCTTGAGCGTGAAGTAGCAAACCTCCGTTTGATCGCGCAGAAACTCGACCGAGTAGAACGCGAGATCCGTGAGGTACGGAGTAAGCTGATTAGACTCCATGAGGAGCGTGTTGCTCTTCGACGAGAGCAAGCAAGGGTACTTGAGGAGTTGGACAGTGATATACGCATTGAAATAATTCCTTTTGGCGATCGCGCCGACTTTGAAAGCCGCCGCGACGAGTGGTTCGCGGGGGCAGGTCTGCAGGAGCGGGACTGGATTCTCTTGGTGGACTACGTCTTCGCCATTGGCGGTGAGGTTCCAGACCGAATCGCCGCACTCGTAAAAGCTTTGAGAACAGACATTGAAGCCACGGAACAGCGGGGGCGTACGCTGGAAGCGGCTGACTCCGCCGTCGTAAAGCTCTTGGGCTCGGACGCTGGCTTGCGATTGACTGGGCACTTCTTCCGAGCCCTTGAACGCCGCGACCGCATCCGGCTGGATGAATTGGAGCGTTTTCTCCCCGAAGACGCGGTGGAGGCTCATGTCCGGGGGCATGAGGGAGACTTTAAGCCGATCATAACTGGGTCCGTTGGGCAACGGAGTACCGCGATTCTGAGTCTCTTGTTATCAGCGGGTAAGGAACCCCTTATTATTGATCAGCCAGAGGCTGACTTGGATAACCAATACATTTATGACGTGGTCGTAAACCTGCTACGCCGGCGAAAATTCTCGCGCCAAATCATTGTCGCAACGCACAATGCGAACATCCCTGTAAACGGCGACGCCGAACTTATTGTTGCCTTGGGGGTCGAGAATCGCATGGGCAACGTCCTCGGAGCAGGGAGCATTGATCAGCCTCAAATCAAGGATCTTGTGACTACCATTATGGAAGGTAGCGCTGAGGCGTTCCGGCTGCGCCGGGAGCGATATGGATTCTGAGCCGAACCGCGTTCGTGTTTTGGGTCTCCGCCAGACCAGCCTGGCTCGGCAGGCCTGCGTCAGGCGGTTCGCTACTGCGGTACCCGCGGCCGCCCGAGCCGCGCATTTGGCAGATAAGTTACAAGGTGTACTCGCCGTGGCCAGTAGCGCACTGGTAGTCGCGCAGGCAAAGCTCCAGGACGCCTTTGATTTCACAGACGTATCTTCAACTAGCTGCTCGCCCTGGCTGAATTGCTGGCTGATTACGAAGTGGAACACCAGGCCGTTCTGACCGTCCTCCGGTCGACGGGTCCGGTGGTAGATCCCCTGATCGAACTCATGGCCGGCCTAGTCGCGAAGGAAATCCGCGCCGTCAGCGAGCGGGCGGAGCCGCCAGGGGAAGAATCCGTTGAACAGTCCGCTACCGATTCTGCACTTGAGCCCGGAAGTGCCAGTACGGAGTACTACCTGGCGCCAGTGGCTTCGGATGCCGCCGGCACAGCAGAAGAATGGATAAGGCGACTTCTCGGCGCGGGGGTTTACGCCGTTAGCGAAAAATCCCTCGGCCGAAAAGTCAAGGCGGGCGACTGGGTTTATGCCACGGCAACCGGGGTGGTCGCCCACGCCAGGGTAGAATCGCCCCTAGTGCAGAGACGCCACCCGCTGGTAAAGGATCCCAAAAGATTCTCCTACGTCTTCGAGGTGGATTCCGTCAGCATCTGCAGCGAAGCCCCAGTGGTCTTGAACGCTTAACTAAGGTCGAAACTGGACGCCTTCCGGGGAGGTGACCTTTCTAAACCTTGGGCTTGGTTTGTGCAAGGCATGGGGCGCATTAGCAGCCACGATTTCCTGCTGCTACCCGGCAGGCCAAATCTGAGAAGGCGTGAAGCGCGCGATCTAGTACTGTCGGTGTCGGCTGGCGGAGTTCTATGTTTTCCAGCAAGTGTAGCCTTCGGCGCCGGTACCGGGGTCTACTAAGGCGGCAAGTTGACATCACATTGCGTTCTGAAGTATCGCGTGTGGGTGTTCCGATTATTTCTTTGAGGTTGGATCCGGTGACCTGTAGCGTTTGGTTAGCGGCTATTCTGGCTGAACAGTTAGATTTTGCTTTCTGAATGGGGGTGGTTGCTGGTGGTACGCTTCATTCATACGGCCGACTGGCAGTTGGGAGCGAAGCTCGCCTTCCTGGGGGACAAGGCCGAGGATGCCAGGAAGGTGCGGTTGGAGACGGCGCGCAGGATCATGGAACTGGCCGGGAGGCTTAAGGTCGAGTTTGTGGTCATAGCCGGGGACCTTTTCGAGGACCATTCCGTCGGCTCCAGTGTCGTAAGGGAAGCAATCGGTATTCTTGAAGACTCTACCTTACGTATTCGTCTTGCCCGGAAACCACGACCCCCTGCTTCGCGGCGGGGTCTGGGACAGACCGGACTGGAAGAACCGGCCGCCCAACATTCATTTCCTGGACAAAAAGGACGTTGTACCGGTATCGCCGGCGAGAGACGTCCTGCTCTATCCCTGTCCCCTGGGACAGAAAGTCAGCAATATGGATCCCACTGCCTGGATACCGAAACGGGATCAAGAAACGGAGGGAAGCATCCGTATTGGCGTGGCCCACGGGAGCCTCGACATCCTGGGCCGCCAGGTCAACTTTCCCATTCTTCCCGACCGTGCGGCGGCATCCGACCTGGACTACCTGGCCCTGGGCGACTGGCACTCCTACTTCCCCTATGGCGACCGGACCTTTTACAGCGGCACACCCGAGCCAACCGGCTTTGAGGAGAAAGACGCCGGTCAGGTGCTGGAGGTCGAAATCGCCGGGCCGGGAGAAACCCCGAAGGTTACCCCGCACCGGGTGGCGACCCTCACCTGGGAGCAGCAGGAGTGTAGTGTAGCCACCAGAGACGATCTCGACCGCCTTCTGCGGCAAGCCGTGGCACTGCCCGCTCCCGCCAGCACCCTGTGGAGGCTGGAACTCAAGGGGGTCACCGACCTCGACACCTACTCTGCGGTGAGGGAATTCGAGGACCAACTCGCCAGCCTCCTCTACTTCGTCGACCTCCGCTCGGAGTTGAGGCCTGCCGCCTCAGTCCAAGAGTTGGAGGGACTCCTTCCCGCTGGCCCCGTGGCCGAGGCGGCGCTGGACCTCCTGGAGCTTTCCGAAGGCAGGATCCGTAACGACATAGCGCGCAAGTACGCCCAGATCGACCCGTCGGTGGCGCGGCGGGCACTTGAGCTTCTCTACGTTCTGGGAAAGGAGGGGTCAAGGTGAGGCTCACCAGGCTTGCTCTGAGAAACTGGCGGGGTTTCAGGGGCGAAGTAGAGCTCAACTTCGACGCCGACATCACCGTAATCGTCGGCCCCAACGAGTCCGGCAAATCGACCCTGATAGAAGCCGCCATCCGGGGCCTGTTCGACAGGCACACCGCGGGCGGGCAGGCGGTCGAAGCCCTGCAGCCCTGGGGCAGCAGCCTGGCGCCCGAGGTATGCGTCACTTTTAGGACCCGTGACCGATACTACCGGATCCGCAAGCGGTTCCTGGCCCAACCTTCCAGCCAGCTGTCGCAGCTGGTAAACGGACAGTGGCAGCTGATTGCCGAAGGCGACGCGGCCGACCGCAGGGTACTGGAACTGATCGGCGGAAGAATGCCCGGCGCCGGGCTCAGCAAATCGCAGCACCACGGCATCATTCAGGCTCTGTGGGTTCCCCAAGGCAGTGAAGAGCTTCCCTCGGCCTGGAACCGCGAAGTCACCGACACCCTCGAGGCCGTCCTGGGAACGGCGACCCAGACGGCGGAGACGACCGCTCTTGAGCTCCGCATCCGCGAGGAGCACCACCAGCTCCTCACCGAGGTTAGGGGAGATCCCAGGACGGGCGGGGAACTGGACAGAGCCATAAGCGAGCTCCGGGATACGGAGGAACGCTACCGGGAGGTAAGGGAGCAGCGGCAGAGACTGGAAGATAAAATCCAGGAGCTTGCCAGGCGGCAGGAGGAGATCCGGGAGATAGAGGCCGGCTACCTGGAGGCTACTGAGGGCCTCAAGCAATCGGAAGAAGAACTCAAGGCAGCTCAGGAGCACATGCAGCTGCGGCTGGACCTCAAAAACCAGGTCGACCGCGCCGAAAGGGACTATGCCGCCCTTTCCAGGCGGGTAAAGGCCGTAAAGGAGGCCGGCGAGGCCATCGAGGCAGCCCGGAAGGATAAAGAAACCCTTGAAGCCTGCTTAAAGGAACTGGAAAGGGAGATTGCGGCGGAAAAGTCCGCCCGGGAGCAATTGGTAAGGGCCCTGGAAGGCAAGCGAACCGAACGCCGGGGAGTGGGGAAGGAAGCCGGCACGTTGCGCGATATCCTCCGCGCGCGCGAGGTAAAGGGCCAGATTGAGGGCCTGTGCAGGGATCTCCAAAGTGCCGAAGCTACCCTGGCTGAGATCGGCAAGATCGAGGAGACTCTGGCTGCCTCGGTATGCCCCGGCGAGGAAAACGTGCGACGGGCGCGCGAACTGGATAGAAAGGTGCGGGAAGGGGAGGCGATCCTGCAGGCCCAGGGCCTGACCGTGGAATTCGCTGCCAAACAGCAGGTAGCCTTACGGCTTGCCCTGGACGATCGCCATGCGGAAACGGTCACCCTGGATAAAGACCTGCCGCACCGTTTCCACGCGGGAACGAGGCTGGAGGTAGAGCTGCCCGATCTGATAAGTTTCACCATCACCAGCGGAAGCGAGCAGGCGCGGCAGGCACTGGAGGAGCTGGAGAGTAACCGCGAGAGTCTCAGGCAGCTGCTGGCCCGGTTTGGCGTCACCAGTCCGGACGAACTGGAAGAAAAACACCGGGAGCGCCAGAACTACCAGAACCGCATCCATAACCTCAGGGCGCGTCTGGAGGGCTTGCGTCACGGGGGGAACCCTGAGCAGCTACGCCAGGAGATTTCCAGTCTGAAGGGCGAACTGGCGGTCCTGGAAGAGCGGCTGGAGTCAGCCCCGGCAAGACCGGAATGGGAAGGCCGGGCTTCCGAATACCTGCGCGAGGTCCTGGCTTCGCTTGAACAGCGGCTGAAAGAACTGGACGAAGCCATCGCGGACCTGGAAGAGAAGGCCTCGGCGCAGAGAATTGACGACCTGAGCGAGGAGCTCAGCGGGGTAAGGGCGGAGATCTCCGGTCTGGCCCAGGTCGTGCAGCAAAAGCAGGAGGAACTGACCCGGCTCAGGGCCGAAGACGGCTTCGAATCGGATGCGGCCCGGGATAAAGCTCTCTCGCAGGCTGCCGCCGAGCTGGAGAAAAAGCGAAGGGCTTACGAAGTCCTTGAAGGGGAGAAAGAAGAAAAGGAAGATCAGCCCAGGAAGCGGCACGAGGCCCTTAAGAGGCAGGTTGAGACCCTCCAGGAGCAGCTGAACAGGGCGAACGTGGAGGCCGCCAAGATCCAGGGGGCCCTGGTGGATGCCGGCGGTCTCGACTTATACCAGAAGGAAGGCAACCTAGAGGCGGAACTCAACTGCCTCAGGCAGAGAGTGGAACGCCTCAACCGGGACGCGCAGGCATGGAGGCTTTTGGACAACCTGGTTGCCGACCACAAGAATGCGCAGCTTCAGGTTCTGGTGACGCCGGTCAAGCGGCAGGTAGATGCCTGGCTCAGCCGCGTTACCGGCACCGCGTACGCGGGGGTTGAATTCTCGGAGGAGCTCATTCCGGTACGGGTGAGAGCCCTTCCCTGGGAGGTTCGCGTCCCCCTGCAGGAGCTTTCGTACGGCACGCGGGAGCAGCTGAATGTGCTGGTGCGTCTTGCCATCGGCTGGGTAATATCCGAGCGCGAGCCCCAGGTGGTGGTCCTTGACGACCGTCTGGTAAACACCGACGCCGGACGGCTTCGCGAATTCCGTTTCATACTCCAAGAAGCCTCACAGAGGGTTCAGCTGATTCTCCTCACCTGCCATCCGGCGAGGTATTCGGGAATAACCCGGAACCTTATCGATCTGGCGTCGGTTGCCTCAAAGGCGGTCCCGTTGAGGGGCAGCGCCGGCTAGCGGGGGAGCCACGGTCCTGCCGATAGGCAGGGTCGAGAGAGGGTTGGAATATGAACGGGGGGTGTCCGTATGAGGCAAATCCCGGCGGAAGCACTACATCAGGTAACAGAAGCCCTAAAACGGTATGAACGCGAAGTGGAGCAGTCTAAACTGAGGCCGTCCACCAAGAGGACCTATATCGTGCATGCCAACAATTTTGTCAGGTGGCTTAAGGGTGAGTTTGCTCCGGGCAGAGGTACAACCGGCGGTCAGGGAAGGCCCTACAACTACTGGAGATAGGAAAAGGTGGCGCCGAGATGACCGCGCCATGAGCCCCGTACAACATTGACGGATCTTGCGGTCTGGATTGGGAGGGGAGCGTAAAGTGCGCTGGCAGGACATTAACCAGCAGATTGCTAGGTGCCGGGGGCTATCAAGTCCCGAAGAGGTACTCGAGTGCCTTCAGAAGTTATTCGAGTACACGCAGGACGGGATGGTTGCCTATGCGATTGGCGAGGAGTATGAGTCGCGTGGCCTCTATGAAGAGGCGGAGCACTGGTACAGCGTGGCTCGTGAGCGGTTTCCTCTGCCCCAGTTCAAGATGAGGGCCCAGGCAGGTCTAGATAGGGTGAGGTCGAGGCGTGAGGGGTCGAAATGGGCTGCGGGTGAAGCGGGAGGAGGTCCGCCAGGGCTCAGGGAATGTGACCCGTCAAAAACATTGCTGATTGTTTCCTGTACGAGGACCAAGGTCTGGTCAATGGATCCAGAAGCCCCGCCGTACGTGCCGGCGCAATTCGCGTACTGTGGGCCAGAATTCAAGCGCTTTGTCCGGTGGCTGGAGGACAACAGCATTGAGTCCCGAGGCTTTCGGTGGCTCATCCTGAGCGCCAGGTACGGGTATCTTGAGCCCTGGCAACCGATAGCCGACTACGATGTTACCTTTGATGACCCGCAGAGCGGGCCGATCTCGGATGAAACTCTCTATTCTCAGGTCATGTTTCAGAAACGCTGGCGCGGCCAGGTGTCCCTCAGGGATTTCAGGACAATATTCTACGTGGGTGGGGCAGCCTATGCGGAGAGGATACGCAGGTCGTTCAGAGACGTCCCGGCGACAATCGACCCGCTGTCGCTGGAGCAAGCCCCTTCTGAGTGCTGCTAGTCGAAAACGTTGAGCGGTTCCGAGAGGTTCGTCATCCATGGGCCTGTGCAGAACCTTGCTAGTTCAAAGGGGTGGTCAGGTTGGCTAATTCGATTAAGGTGGCAGACGAAGTATGGATTGGCTGTGCCTTGCTTCACTATGAGAATCCACATCGTATAGATTTTTCCACAGGAGAAATTGTCAACAGGGTGGCTCGGGAAAACATCTATGGAGAGCTGCGCCCCGGCGTAAGGGTTCACGTTGATCAGCACTGTGTTGCCAACAGGCCGCCAAATCCTGCTAAGTACCGGATGCTTTACGAAACCCGGCCAGGCTACAGGAGACTGTGGCGGCCCGGGGACGATTTCCACCCGTCCAGGGCATCCGGTAAGACCTGCCCGGACGCTTCTGATATTCCTGTTAGGTACCATTTCTTATTTGAGTGGTACCGGGAGTGGACCGCGGGTGCCGGGACAGGCTCTGCGTCCGTGGGTGCTTGCACCCGAGAAAATGCGGCGACGCTGTCGCCCCCGGTGGCGCCCACACGGGATGAGAACAGTGTGGCCAGTCATTACCCCGGCGGGCATGGGGCCTACGGTTCCGAATACTCGGTGGCCGGCGGGGCGCAGGACTTCGAGGCCCAGGCCCGCAGGAGAATGAGCGAATTCTTCGGCGTGGAGTTGAACCCGGGAACGCTCCCGAATGTGCCGAAGAAGTTTGACATGGTGTCCCCGGACGGCAAGATCGTCGGCGACGCGAAGTATTACACCCTCGTGCGCGGCACCCAGATACCGCCGGCAAAATTCGCCACCATCTCCGAGCATGTGTGGCTGCTGGAGAAGACAAACAGCGAGATCAAGTTTCTTGTTTTCGGCAATGACCGGCGCGTGCCCGAGGAGTGGCTGGCGAGGTACGGCCGTCTGGCTGGCGACGTGCAGTTCTTCTTTCTGGATCCCCAGACGGGGCTGGTAAAGCTGAAGTAATAGCCGGGGCGGACATCAGTACGGCCGAGAAGTGCCCTCCCGGATCAGGTGGGCATTCAGGCGTTTGGCGGACTCCCGCGAAGGCGATGGTCGTCACCCCCTTCAGCAACGGTTCCCCATCGGCCGGACACACTGGTGTCCGCACTCTAGAGTACTCTCCGATTAGCGGCCAGTCGCCAGGCAGGGCCTGAGAGCGCTGCCGTCAGGCGAAGGAATCGCGTGGCATGTTTCCTCTGGAGAACGGAAAGGAGGTCAGCCGCCATGCCCTACCCGCGCAGCCGCGACCACCCGGAGGCAGTGATTAAGGTCCTGCTCGCCGTGATCGAGAAGACGCCCGAAGGCGGTGCCACCATGGAGGAGCTCAAGGAGGCCTACCGGGAGGTGAAGGACCAGGAGCCGAGCGAGAGGACCATCCGGCGCATTATCCGTCGCATCAATCTTCTCTTCGACCCGCTGGCCTACGATGAAGAAGAGGAGGACCTCCCGCGGGAGCCGCGCGCCATCGAGGCCCGCGAGAAGGACGGCCGCCGCGTCTACGTATTCACCCGCGATCTGGCCGCCCCGCGCCTGGACCCGGGGCTGGCGCTCCTGCTCGCCTTAAGCCTGTACCCGCAGCAGCGCCACCTCCTGCCGGACCAGTTCGAGGTGCTGATGAAGCTCGTCTTTGAGACGGTGCTCCAGCGCCTGGCCGAGTGGCGGCGCCTCAGGCGGGAAATGGATCGCTACGTGTACGTCTCGGGCTACGGCCCGGCCAGCCCGCACCGCAACGCCCGCCTGGTGGAGGGGATCCTCCAGGCCATCCGCCTGGCCAAGAGGGTCCGTTTCTCCTACCGCCGCGCCTCGGACGGGCAGGTGACCGAGCGCGAGGTGGAGCCGTACGGCCTTCTCTGCCGGCACGGGGTTTGGTACCTGGCGGGCCGCTGCCTCGCCGCCGGGGAGAGGCGGGTCTTCCGCCTGGACCACATGGAGCGCCTCGACCTGGTCGAGAACAGCACCTATGCTATCCCCGAAGGCTTTTCACTGCGGGACGCCTACGCCCACGCCTGGGGCGTCTGGACGGAGGAAGAGCCCGGCCCGCCGGAGACGGTGCGGCTGCGGGTGAGCCCGGGACTCGCCCACAAGTTCCGCGTCACCAGGTACCACGAGAGCCAGACCGTGGCGGAGCTGCCCGGCGGGGGCCTGGAGGTGCGCTTTGAGGTGAGCGGCGCGGCGGAGATGATTCCCTGGCTTTTGGGTTGGGGCGCCTCCCTGGAAGTCCTTGAGCCCGGGTGGCTGAGGGAGGAACTGGCCGCGGTCCTGGAGGAAACCCTAGGCCTTTACCGGAAGGCTCCCGGACCTGCCGGCTCGGCGCCGCAGGGCGTGGGCGGGGCATGAAGCGTGGCGAAAAACGGGGCGCGGCTTCGCCTGCGACGGCGAGCACCTCGTCTACCTGACGTGAGGGGCGGAGGTGTCCTTGAGGACCTGCTCCCAGCCCTCCGAGAAGGTTTCTCCACCGAAATCGGCGTTCGGTTCTCCCCGCTCGCTCCGCTTACTTTGCGGTCGCCCTGCTGGCCTGGCGGAAGAAGTGAGGCGCGAGATGGCGGCCAAACCGGGGACGGCCCGCGCCCCCGGCGCTAACTGCGGCGGGTGAAGTAGGGGTGGGGAGGCGCAGGGAGCCGTTTTCACTGCGCGGGGAACAACTTTTCGCACCGCCCAACTGGAGGACACATTAGTGTCCACGTGCCTGGCTATTCTCGAGGAAGGAGAAACCGAACTTGGGGTACGTCACGAGGAGAAGGCTGTCGTGTCCGCTGCCGGAGTTGCCTCGGGGTTCGCGCCCTGGAGAGTGCGGCGTAAAGCGGCGAAGGTGACGGCAACCCATCGGCGGAGGAACCCACCGGTGAGGAAGGTTCCGTTGCCCCCGCGCGGGCCCGCGAGAGCCCCGGCAGATTACAAAGACTATTGCAGGTGAGCGAGGGGGTCGGCCTCCTATGGACGTCTTTGGCCGGAAGATCTGGCAGGTCAGCGCAGGGGACGAGGACTGCCATTGGGCGGACCTATGCCTGGAATGGGACGTGGTCCTGAACGGCCCGGGCTCGGAAGGGCCGTGGCCCGCCTGCCTGGAACGCTTACGGTCCGCCTAGGAAGCCTCACCTTTGCCTACGGCATACGTCGAGCGCAAGCTTGGCGACCTCCGCCGTTTCTGCGAAGAGCTGCGGGAAGGCGATATAGTGGTGCTGCAGGCGGGTACCAGCAACGTGTACGGCGTGGGGGTCGTGGTCGGCGGCTACACCTGGAACGAGGAGTTCGGCGACATCGACGGCTGGGACTACCAGCACGTGAGGCGGGTACGCTGGCTGTGGAAATACGATGGCGCTCCCCGGCGCTTTGCCCGCCGTACCTTCCAGCCCGGCTGGACCGCGCAGGTTACGGACGTGGAACCGGTCCTGGAGTGGCTCCAGAGCCTGGCCGTCGACCCGGAGACGTGGCGGCGGCCGCTGCGGGAGTTGCCTGCAGCCTCTAGGGACAGTAGCTGGGCGGAGATCTCGGGCTATCTATTCGAACGCGGGGTAGCCCAGGGGGTCGTCGAAAACCTGGAGGGACGGACGGGTAAGGTGGCCCGGCTCGCCGGGTGGTATCAGCGTACGCGTTGCCCCTCGAAGGCCGAGGTTACCGCCCGCCTGGTGGTGCCGCTCCTTACCGCCCTGGGCTGGACACCGGAGAAGATGGCTGTGGACTGGAACGGCGCCGACGTGGCCCTCTTCGCCTGCCTGCCACGGGAGGAAAGAGGACTCACGGCAGTGGTGGAAGTGAAACCGTGCGGAGAATTTTCCCTGGCCATGCGCTCAGGCGAAGCTGGAATCCGTGGTCGGCGGGGGAGAGGGGAAGCCTGTACCAGGCTGATCGTTACCAACGGGTGGCTGTATGGAGTGTATCTCAAAAAGGACGGCGCCTTCGCCGAGAAACCTGACGCCTACCTCAACCTGACCAGGATGCGCGACGCCTACCCGGTGCTCGGCTGCCAGGGGGCGAAGGAGGCGCTGCTGTACATGGCCTGCGAATGAGGTGCGGCTAGCCTGGATAGCGGGCCGCCCTATTGCGGGGAGGGTAACGTGTTCCGTTTGGTCCCTGGTTGTTGATGGCGTGAGGACTATGGCCAAAGGAGGAAGAGGAGAGGTATGAACAGCGCCGGGCCCACAGGGGAGGGGTTTCGCAAGCCCTTCTTGAGAAGAATACCGGGGTTTCGTTCTGGGAAGCGGTGGAAAATGGTGGTTGCCGTAGTGGGGTACCTGTTCCTTTTCTTTTTGTTGATAGGCCTCTTTGCTGGAGAGCAACCTACGGTTGTTCAGCCAGCGGCACAGGTAGCGGCGGATAATCAATCAGAACAACAAGGCCAAGTGAGCGAGCTACCGGCACAAGTTGAAGAACCGCAACCTGCCCCTGAGCCGGTGCCGGAACGCCCTCAGTCCGAGCCAGGCGCTTCCGATACCGTGCCACAGGTGTCGGCGAGTTACGAGATTACCGAACTCAAGGCCTACTGGACGAAGACCTCGCGGGGAGCAACGGCCCTCGAAGGAGTCTTATGGGTGCCCGCAATCAAAATGAATATCAAGAACACAGGGCAGCAGGAGATCGAGAAGCTATACCTTAAGGCCCTCTTCCTTGACGAAGAGGGGGTCATTACCGACGAGGCCATAGAGGTGTTGGAATCTATCCCCGCCGGGTACACCAGGGGCCCCGTTATCTTGAGGGGTAGCGTGGGGTATACAAGTTCTAATGCGATCGCCATATTAACTGCCTACGAAAAGAAGTGGCAGGTGGACCTGTTTGAAGGAGAGAGCTATTCAGGGCCCTGGAAGAAGCTGAGGTCTGAGCCTGTACAGATCGACAGTTCCGAGTTCAGGTGAGTAACTAGCAGAAGGCGTATGGGCCACGGCTGATAGGTGAGCAGTACTGTCTGGCCTACCACAGGGGCGTCCTCCTTCCTGAGGATTGCAGTCTTAGCGTTATTGAGGGCTGTGGGTACTCCAAGGTGGGTCCCGTCGTGGAGCGTTACTCCGCCTAGGCCGAGGTTCGCGCCCCCAAAAGGCGAACTGGTGGCCTTTCGCCCGCAGCGGGTGTACTACTGCATGGTGTTTCTGCTGGAACACGGGAGCCGGTGGACGGGGCAAGGCCAGGCCAGGCTGTAGATCGACCCAAACTGGGATAAAGCGCTATCACCCTTTGTGCTGGTAACCTTCATGAAGGACATACCTCAGCTCGGGATCCTGACCAGTTTTTGGCACGATGTTTTCCAGAGAGGAAGGATTCTGGATGGCCGCAACGTAGTACTAAGCTAGGCATAGTAGACATTAACAAGTTTGAGCTGACGCTGGAGATGGTCAGGGAGGGGAATACCCCTATCGGGCTGAGTGGTGCGAAGAAGGGCAACCTGTCGGGAGAGAGAGTGATCTTATCTCTGAGCTACATCATCACCGACCGAAAGCCGCCGCAGCGGCCGCCGAACCCCGAAGAGGGGCTGCGACAGCGACTTGAGGAGGTGGTTGGGCTCTACGCCAATGCAGCGTTGTAGGAGCCCTAGCCCCGACCGGGTTGCAACTGGTGTCTCTTCCGGCTTCGGCTAATGGCTCCTGTTAAATGGCGGCAATATTTCCTAACTTGCGGAAGGGTGAGGCAATCATGCGCGGCCAATACCCTACACCACCGTCTGCGGCGACGATAATGGCGCAGTGGGCGTCTCTGGCCGAACACACTTGGAGTTCAGCGATTGGTCAAACATCCTCCGCCAAGCTCCTCGGGAGGTGGGCCACACTGGGCAGGTGGCCCGGAAAAAGGGGCCTTGGTGCAACATGGGATGCCCTTCACCACCTGATACGTCCGGCCACCAGCTATGCGGCCGCACAGGCTCGGCGACTGCAAGCGCTTGTCAGACGGTCGGAGGAGATGCTGCATCCCCTTGAGGAACCTTTGAAAATGGCCTTTCCCTTACACAGGTGGCTTGCCGAGGACAGGGAGGAAGCTTATTCCGACTGGTTGGTGTGGATCCTGGAACAACTGGGTTCGGCCCGTCACGTCGGCTATGTTCTATGGGGGGAGGAGATGCCGGGATTCTCACTTTCCGACCAGCGGTGCTCAGTTGAACGCGAGGTGTGGGTACCTGAGGGGCATCCCGGCCGCTCCGGCCGGCTTGACTGCGTCATTCGTATCGGAGAGGAGGCGATTATCCTCGTCGAGGTGAAGGTGGTCTGGGCCGAGTGGGCAGACTTGGGCAAGAACCGAGGGTACAGACAGTGGTTGGACAGCCAGCCATTCCCTATCCGGAAAGCGTATCTGTTGGCGACCGGCGGAGACAGGCACCTCTATGAAGGAGATTTCGAACTCGTCACCTGGGGTGCCATCTGCCGCCGTCTGCGCCGCCTGATACCTGAACTGGCTGCTGAAGGGCGGCCGACTCTCGCCGCGCTTACCGGTGGTTTCGTGGGAGCGGTAGAGCAGAACCTGCTTGGTCTCCCCTCCTTAGTCTGGCTTGAAAGAGGTGATGAAAGTCTCACGGCGCTGGTGCGAAGGAGTGAAGTAATGGCGGCCACCAACTACTTCAGACAACTATTGTGATGGGGGGGGTACGACAATGACCGACGTTGACCCGAGGTTAGAGCTGCTTGCCGAAGGTTTGAAGAGCTACCCGGCAGCGAGGGAAGCGATGAGGGCCTTCGAGGAACTGGTTGAGGAGCTTGCCCGGCAGGTGATGGTTAGACACCTGGATGATCTGAGAGACGCGGCTGGGCAGCCCGGTCTTACCGATCAGGATATCAAGGCAGAAAAGGATCTTGTGCCGGCGCCGGCCCTCGGAGTTGGAGCGGCATACGGAGCCCCTGAAACATGGGGCATTAGATGGGGAATAAAGTGGATCCCACCGCAGCCCCCTAGGTCCGCCCAGTTGGGAGCCTTTATTGGCGTGCGTGTAAGCGCCGCATATAAACAGGATAACGTACTCAGGAACCTCCTGTCCGTAGCTGCCGGTGAGATTGGCCAGGGGGTAAAGATAGAGAAAGCACCCGGTTGGCCGTATGAGGTGCATGTTTCTGCCCCTATGGCCTCCATGAGTTCAGATATTCCGCTCGAGAAAGTGGAGGAGACGATAGAGGGATCGATCGATATGGCCGTTTCAGCCTTCCTTAACATGGCCAAACGTGCCGGGGGCATTCCTGCCTTGTTAGCGGCTCCTGCGAAGTCAGAGACTTAGGTTTGCCGGCAGAGAAGGGGGGCTTCCACGTCCGATGCTCCTCAGGCTGTAGAGTGGCGGTAGTAGCAAGATTCGGCGCCGACGTCAATCTGGCTCAATGTTCCCGCCAATACAGGCGAACGAAATCAAAATGCACAGAAGGGCGCGGGCCGCAGCGACCCAGTTGCGTTAGGTCCCAGACCGCTACCTCGGTGAAGGGTGGGGAAGCTCAGGGCTAAGCCCCTAAGCCACAACGGTTTGAGGCCGACAATCCATCCAGGGAGAGCTCCCCTGTAGGTTGGAAATTGCTCCCTGAGCTCAGGAAGGGCTCTTGAGAGGGCTCAAGGCCTTGTGCTGCAAGGCTGTGAGGGAGAGCCCCCCTCCCGGAGGGCAGCTCTGAGGGGTATTTACCCGTCCAGGCCGCAGTTGAGGGTATGCATTCACAGAGACCACTGGATCTGGCAACCCAAGGATCCGGAGGAAAGGTGGAAGCGGCTCCTCGAGGCCCCGGAGTTCTACGTGCGGTGGCAGGAGCGGATCAAAGGCATAGTCGTCACGGTGGGGAAATGCGGCGGGCGGCCCGGGCTCGCCCGGCAACTGCGCAGGATCAGGGATCGGGCGCGGACGGCCAGGAGGACTGGCGGTTTGCAGCGAACTTCCGGCAGGGGGCGTAGAGGGCCGGCAGCAGGTATCGGTGGACCGCGGTCTCCTCGCGGTGCCTTCAGCACGGCCGGAGCAAGCGCGGGCGAGGATGCTGGTGCCCCTGAGGTCAGGGCCTCTGCGGAGGCCGGGCTCGGCCCCGGGAGGTGCAAGATGAGTTCCTTTGTGAAGGCGTGAGGAGAAGGTGCATAAGGAAGTCGCGGCCCGGCTGCCAAGAATGCGCCCGGGTCTAGCGCCACACAGCCCGGCGGATGAAGGACTCAGGAGCACCGGCCCAAAACGAGACGGCCCCATGGCCAGATGCGTAGCCAGGCGGGCCAATGGTGAGATGGCCCGTTATATAATCGTGTCCGGGCGGTTCAAAGAAACGGTAAAGGAAAAGGCGGCGGTCGTGCTACGGGTGGATGACCTCAAGGTCATGCATGGGCTACGGCATTGGCTCTTGGCCCGGGTACTGGCCTTATAACGGCGCCTCCAGCGGGCAGCCCTGGGTCAAACGCGTGCCAAGGCCGCTGACCCATTGCTCCCTAGAACTCGGGTAGGCAGTAATCAGTCCTCCTGATTGGGACCGGAATACGTGTCACCTACTAAAGGTTGACACAGCCGGTGACCACTCCAAAATTGTCCCATGCCCCAGAGAATGGTATACTCTTTGTGAAGAGTGTTCGAGGTGTGGCATTGATGGACACCGCGGCTTATCAAGAACGGTTTAATCGGCTGCGCGCAAAGGTAGTGCCTGAGCTGAAGCCATATGCCAAGCGCGTTGCCGTGTTTGGCTCATTCGTACGAGATGATCTGACGCCCGACAGCGACATTGACCTTCTGGTGACGCTCAAACCGCCTGAAGAACGCCCGCGGTTGGGCCTGAGGTGGTTTAGCCTGGAGGAAAGGCTGAGCCAGATGGTGGGACGAAAGGTGGATCTGGTCAGCGAAAGCGCTCTGAGTCCCTTCATTCGTTCCCACGTTTATAGCGAAATGGTGATCCTCTATGAAGAGAGATGATACGGTATACCTGCAACATATTACAGAGGCCATCGAGCACATCCGGGAATACTTGGCCGGAGTAACAAAAGAGGAGTTTCTCCGAAAACCCGTGCTGCAGGACGCTGTGGTGCGTCGGCTAGAAATAATTGGAGAGGCTGGCCGTAACATTTCCGAAAAGCTGCGGGCCCAGTGGCCGGAGATACCGTGGACGCAGATTATTGCTCTGCGGAACCGTATTGTCCACGATTACTTCAATCTTGATCTCGATGTGGTCTGGGAAATTGTTCAGGAAGATCTGGCCCTTTTAGGGGAGCAGGTACAAACGGTGATTAAGCAGTTAAAGAGTTAGGCGGGATTATGGGGCCACCCACCCTCTGGTAGATAAGAAGTCGTTAACCCCAACGCTGCCGGGAGGGATAAAGGCTGGCCCACTGCCAGGTTGCTGTAGACGACGAGGTTCTGCAACAGTTGTTGCACCTACTTGCTTAGGAGCTTCGCGGCAATGGTGATCAGGTTGTCCTCCCACCCTTTCTCCGCCAGTTTTCTTATTGTCTCCCTAATCTCTGAAGGGGAAATGAAAATCCAGCCCCTTTCCAGGAAGTAGTCCCTGATCTTGGGTTCATCGTAGAATAGACATTGCCGGCGGCCAGGGCGTAGTTTATGCGGGTTCCCACGCTGATCAGCCCCCTGTTGAGAAACTCTTTAGTGATATTCTCAGTGACTATGCGACGAAACGTGTCATCTGTAAACAGTCTATAACGCTTGGCCCAGGCGGGGTTTGCCCCAGTCACATCGGCGTAGCGAACGCCTAGCGAATCAATATAGGACTTCGCTTCTACCAGCAACAACTCCCCGTCCCTGACTTTCAGGGCCACAATGTCTATTTCCGGCCTTGGCATGGAAGGGAGGCCGATGCGCTTCTTCTCCTCTTTTGAGATGTTGAGCTTAACCGACTTTCTGACCCAGTAGCCCTGTTCCTCCAGATGGCAAGCTACTATGTCCTCAAAGGCGTTCATACTCCTCCCTCCGCCTACGTGCTTTTCGGTATCCGGATGTGGATTGGGTTCTACTTTGATCAGGGAAACCCTGCTCACGGCCGTTCACCGGGAGTTTGCCACCTGCTTGCTTGTCACGGCTGCCTTGATCGGGGTGAAGGAGCGCCGTTATCGCGTTATGGCGGCTACGAGGACGTGGCTCCTAGAGCGCCCATGTCCAGATGACCCAGGGACTCAGGTCGACGCAGGCCTGCTGGCGCAGGCAGAGTTCCGCCGCAGCTCGGCGAGGGATCGCCGTGGCGGCAAAGGCCACTTTTAAAGGGTTCTAACAAAGGCTGGTCAGACTGCCGACCGGTCGTTGAAGGAAGTGGGTTGGCGTATGTGGAAATAAATGTTTGTGAAACCATTCTTGTGGGGTGGTCTATCATGGGACTGACGGTGCCGCGCGAAGGAGACGACATCAGTTGCCACCTTCAGCAGCAGGGAATGGGAACGCTGGTGTGCCGGGCGGCCCGGCGCGAGGGTAGGGACTCTACCAACGAGGTCACGCCTACCGCATGCTTCAACTGTCCCGTAGGCAAGATCTTTAGGGAAGTAGGTTGTGATTCAGTGCTACCAAGAATCTGATCCTGGGTTGAGGAAGCAGCGGAGTGCGGTCAGGGGCGCGGCAACCGCGTGCCTCCTGTGGGAGGCACTCGCCAAGACGAGGCGCTTTCGATCTCATCGAACAGGGGCCGTGGTTCTCTACCCTTATCCATACCGGTCGGAGGAGTGATTCCTGTTGGAGGAATCCATTCTTAACAAGCTCGATAGGCTATATCCGAGCGCAAGGGATGCAGTGAAACAGGCGATAGAAGATAAGATGGAGGAAATGATACGCAGAGGCGCGCTACACAGCGGCATCGCCATGAAGGCCTACGCCGAAACCGGGATGACAGCCCTTCAGGCGGAAATCATGGGTTTGCTCGAGAAAGTGGCTGCGCTGAAGCCGGGAATTGCGGATTGGCAACACGTGCGCAGTTCCATTGAGCAGTTCGTGGATTCCGAAAGTAAGAGGCTGTACACGGACGCGTGCCGCCGGTGGGACCCTGGGAAATATCCCATGGAAGAAGTCAAGCGGATCCTTGATGACCTTCAAAGAAAGGCCCTAACCGAGGTGGATATGTTTGTCGAGAGCCGCATAAAGGAGATCAAGGAAGAGCGCTCCCGCAGGCTGAAGGCGACTGTATGGGACATAGTAAAGGTTGTCGCGGGCGGTTTAATTGGGTATGTATTAGCGAGATTCACGTAAGGCAGGCGTCGGCAAACCCAGGCCCGGCCGAAGGGTTTAGTCTTCTCTAGGAGGAACCCCTCTGGCAAGACCAGGAGGAGGGGTGGCAGGCCATGGCCAACAGGAGGTTATCCATGCGCAAGACCAAGGAAGTACTGCGGCTTCACTTTGGACTGGGAATGAGCCGGCGCGATATTGCCAAAAGCCTGGGCATGTCGCACAGCACCGTGGGAGACGTCATCCGCCGGGCCAAGGCCATAGGGCTTAGCTGGCCCTTGCCGCAAGAGTTGTGCGAAGCGGAACTGGAACGGCAGATGTATACTCAACGCAACGCGCCCAGATTTGCCCGCCCACCGATAGACATGCAGTGGATACACCGGGAACTGGCACGCAAAGGGGTCACCTTACAGCTTCTGTGGATGGAATATAAACAGGCACACCCGGACGGTTACCAGTACAGCCAGTGTTCGGCTGAAATCTGCAGTCGTTCAGTGAGGGTCATGCTGCTAGTACCGGTAGGCTGGGCAGGGTATAATGGAGGTGGCGTCCGACACGACGAACCGTGCAAACTGCCGGCGAGGTGAGCATCGTGGTCCGTGAACTGCGTCTGGAGACCGTGGTGGAGCGCGACGGTGAGATTTATCTCCATGACCTGCCCTTTAGGAAAGGGGAAAAAGTGCAAATGACGGTACGCCCCGTCAAGGCGGGCCAAGCGAAGCCACCGCTTACGGCGCGCCACCTTCTGGCCTCCGGTCTGGTGGGCATGTGGAAGGACCGGGAGGATATTGGCGATAGTGCAGCCTATGCCCGGCAACTGAGAGAGCAGGCCGAACGTCGCGGCAGGGATTAATATGATTGTCGTGGACACCGATGTAATGGTTGACGTGCTACGGGGTTACCCGCCGGCAGTGGCCTGGCTGGAGAGCCTCGGCGATGCGGAGATTGTGCTGCCGGGTTCTGTAGCTATGGAACTCATACAGGGCTGCCGCAACAGCCACGAGCAGAGAAGGCTCGAGGAAAGAGTAGCGCCCTACGCGGTACTGTGGCCCGAGCCCGAAGGCTGCGACCAAGCCCTGGCGACCTTTGCGCGCCTACACCTTTCTAGCAATGTGGGAGTACTTGATGTATTGATCGCTCAGACCGCCATAGGTCTCCGCACGCCTTTATACACCTTCAACGCCAAGCACTACCGGGATATTGAGGGGCTAAAGACAGTGGAGCCCTATAGCCGTTCCTAGCCCTAAGGATGGCCGACCCGGCCAGACGATGATCCTGCCGGCTCGCATTGCCGGAAACGGTTTCAGGCGGGACTGTTCGCATGCCGGAGAAAGGAGAGGCGTAATGGCCGGAGTATACTACTTGGCGAAGCTTACCTATGAAGAAATCGACCGGCTGCCCCGAGACGAGACGGTAATCATGCTGCCCATGGGACCGCTCGAGGCCCACGGTCCTCACCTCCCCTTAGGCGTAGACTTTGACGGAGCGGTGGTGCTTTGCGACCTGGCCGCGGAACTCATCGCCCAGAGGGGCATCAACGTGGCCATCGCCCCTGCCGTTCCCTACGCCCTGGCCGATGTGGCCATGCCCTTTGCCGGTACGGTCACGCTCGCGCGGGAAACGGTGACCTCACTGGTTCTGGATATCGCCAGGTCGTTCGCCCGCCATGGCTTCAAGAAGATGGTGGTCAACTGTCACCACCTGGAAGTGCCCAACCTGGCTGCCCTGCGCGCGGCCGCAGAGGCGGCGAGGGAATTCGGCATTTCCGTGCTGGTGTCAAGGGCGATCATCAGCTCGCTTCCCAAGATCGGTTCGCTCTTGAAGGGCGAGCACCCCGAACTGGACATTCACGCCGGTGAGACGGAAACGGCGTTTTACCTGTGGAAGTTCCCGGAAATGGTCAGGAGTAATTTCCGCGAGCTGCCGCCCGTCTGGATAGATATCCGCCGGAAGTTTCAAGAGGGGGCGAAAGACTTTAAAGCGGCCGGGGCCACGAGGGGTTATCTGGGTGACCCGGCGAAGGCGAGCGCCGAACTGGGAGCCAGGCTGTACCGGATCCAGGCGGAGGCTCTGGCCGACGAGGTTGAAAAGTGGTTAGCGGCGTCGTTCCGTACGGGCGAGGGGGCCGTTTAGGAGCGCGGCTATCAGCGAGGCGTGCCAGTCGAACCGTCCCAGGGAACGCAGTATTAAGCGCACCCCGTCCTGCTGGGCCAGGTGCAGGAACCGGGCCAGCGTGCGGTCGTCCAGATTCCGGGCCAGCTTTCGCAGCCTGAGGCCGTACTCCAGCTCTCTTCCCAGAACCCGGCGCCAGCGGATTTCGTATTCGGCCAGGGACTGCTCGTCCAGACGGTCTTCCCTCAGGGCCCGGACCAGTACTTCTACCGCGGTGCGCGCGCCCACCAATCCGTAATACACACCCCCGCCGGTGGTAGTCTTCACCTGCCCGGCGGCCTCTCCCACCGCCAGTACCCGGTGGCCCACGGTGCGGGCCAGGGCTCCCAGAGGAATGGGGGCCACGGTTGCCTCCGCGGCGGGAGCGCCCTTCAATCGCGGCCTCAACCGGGGATCGTCCAGAAACCGCTGCAGGTGTTCGCGGGGGAAGCTGTAGGCTACCAGCCCCAGCCGGGCCCTTTTCTCCTGTCCGGGCACCGCCCAGGCGAAGGAGCCGGGTACCAGGTCCCGGCCCAGGTAGACCTCCACTTCTTCGAGGCCCTCCACCTCGGCTTCCACCTGGGCTCCGAAGACATAGCCGGGCAGGCGGCCCAGTCCCAGTTTCTCCGGGAGGTTTGACCTGGCTCCGGTCGCCAGTACCAGCACCCGGGCGGCGAGGCGCCGGGGAAGGGCTTCCAGTTCTATCTCCACCGCCCGGGGCCCGACCGCCGCGTCCTTGACCCGGTGGCCCAGCAGCAGACGCGCCCCGGCCTCGCGGGCGCGCTCGGCCAGCAGGGCGTCGAGGCGGGGACGATCCACGACCCTGGCTACGGGGTGTTGGGCCTGCCAGCGCAGCCGGCTTCCTGCGGGCCCGTGCACCGTACAGGAAGAAATGCGGCGCTGGGTCACTTCCCCGGGGAGATCGAACTCTTGGAAGGCCTGTTCGCCCACGAGTCCGGTGCAGCGGGCGGGAAAGCCCGGCCGGGAATGCTCTTCCACGAGCAGTACTTCGTAACCTGCCTGCGCCAAACCGGCGGCCACCCAGGACCCTACCGGTCCGGCGCCGGCTACCACTGCATCGAGCAACTTCCATCCTCCACCATAACGGGCTTAGAAGCGGGCTATTGTTGCCGCTTCGACAAAAAGGAAGGGATTCCTGCCGTAAGACTCGCGGAAGGTCGGCCGGCAATAGAGGTAGAATATAACTGCCGTAACCATACGCGGAGCAGGTGAGCAAGGGTGGGGGCGCAATATCGCCTGCCGGCGGCGGGGATCCGGGACGGCGGCCACGTCTCGGCGCCGGCCATGGGAAGCTACCTGTGGGTGGTCCTGCCTCAGGTGGCCAGGGAGCTGTCAGGCTGGCGCCGACAGGCCGAGGCCTGCCCTCGGCCGGAGCTGCGGGCCATGGCGCTTGCCAGCCTGGAAAAGAAGCGCTTTCACTGTCAGGGCGGGAGCTTCTTTGCCCTGTGGGTTAGCCCGGCCTACCGTGGTCCATTGGTGCGGGCGGTGGTGTCCCTTCAGACCATCAGCGACTATCTGGACAACCTGTGCGACCGGCTGGGAGTGGAGGACGAACGGGCTTTCCGGCAACTTCATCATAGTCTGGTGGACGCGCTTCTTCCGGGGGAAGCTCCGAAAGACTACTACTCCGCCTACCCCTACTGCGAGGACGGGGGCTATCTGCAGTCTCTGGTGTGGACCTGCCAGCAAGCCCTGTCCCGCCTGCCTTCCTGGGAGATGGTTCGGGAGGAGGCGGTGCGGCTGGCCGGCTGGTACAACCAGCTTCAGGCCACCAAGCACCTGAGCCCCAAGGAAAGGGAGATCCGGGTGAAGGCATGGCTGGCGGAATTGGAGAGGCAAATCCGGTCCGGGCTGGCCTGGTGGGAGCTTGCGGCCGCGACCGGTTCCACCCTGGGCCTTTTCGGGCTGATGGCCCTGGCCAGCCGGCCCTCGCCGTCCCGGGAGCAGGTGGAGCTTTTCCTGGGGGCTTACTTCCCCTGGGTATGCGCCCTGCACATTCTTCTGGACTACCTCATCGATCAGCACGAGGACCAGTTGGGAGGCGACCTCAACTTCGTTGCCTGCTACGGCCACCGGGGCGAGGCCGCCAACCGCCTGCTCTACCTGGCCCAAGAGGCCGGCCGGCGCGTGGCCAGACTGCCGGACCCGGGGTTTCACCGAACCCTGGTGGTGGGGCTGCTGTCGCTTTACCTGTCCGACCCCAAGGTGGAGGAGCAGGAGCTGGCCGACCTGCGGCAGAGGCTGTTGAGTGCCGCAGGCGCGGACGCCTGGCGCCTGTACCGGCTGTGTCGGATGGTGCGACGCCTGGGGCTCTGAGAAGCAGCGGGGGCCCGCGCCGCCGGCCTTGCGCGGCGCCGGGTGCCGGTCCCGGCTCAGGGCCGGGAAGGCGGTGCCGAGCCCAGAGCTATGAGTTCGGAAACGGTGAGGAACCTGTAGCCGTGTTGGCCGAGGGCGCCCAGCAGCTGCGGCAGCGCCTCCAGGGTATGCGGATGCCCCTCGTGCAGGATGACGATGGCTCCGGGATGTATTTCTTCCAGGACCCGGTCTACTATGACCCCGGGGGGCGGGTCATCCCAGTCGCGAGGGTCCACGCTCCAGGCCACGGTAGTCAGGCCGGCGGCCGCGGCCGCCTGCAGCAGGGTTTCCGGTTTCTCGCCGTAGGGCGGCCGGAACAGAGCCGGCCTTGCGCCGGCGGTTTTCTCCAGCAGGAGGTTCGCCTCGTCGAGCTCCGCGCGGAGGAGTTCCTGGGTTCTGGCGCCCGCCCGGGCGTGGTACAGGGAATGGTTGGCCACTTCGTGGCCCGCCTCCGCGATCCGCTTCGCCAGTTCCGGATAGCGGGAGACGCGGCTGCCCACCAGGAAGAAGGTGGCGCGCACCCCGGCCCGGGACAGCACGGCCAGATAGGCTTCGGTCAAGTGGTGAGGACCGTCGTCGAAGGTGAGGGCGACGACCTTCTCGCGGGTGAAGACCTTGCGAACGGGCGCCGGTGCGGGTTCTGCCGGGGGTGGCGGGGACGGCGGCGCCTGCGAGCCTTCGGCGGCCAGGGCCAGGCCGGGCAGTACGGGCCCGGGTATCTCGTCGCTCGGGAGCAGGTGCAGGCGGTAGTTGCCGGCCGCATCGAGGGCCACCGGCAGGGGATTACTGCCTCGAGTTGCGGCGGGTCCGGGCGCGAAGGCGGCGGGAAACAGCACGGGGCGGGGGGCAAAGTTGGTTTCCCTTGAATACGGGCCGCCCGGGGCCCAGGTGAGACCGGGAGCGCCCGCCGGCAGGGGCAGAACCAGCAGCAAGATCAGGCCGACGAGGGCGAAAACCGGAGCCCAACGGTGGCCGCTTCCCGGCGTGGGTTCTGCCGACGCTCCCGATAGTCCTGCTCCTTGCCCGGTCATGCCCTGAACCCTCCCCTATTTAGTAAGACGACGAAAGAGGTCCGGCGGTTCGCCACTTTGTCGAAATTTGCGGGTTGGCGAAGCGGGCGGGCTTCGGGGAGGAACCCGGGCCGCAGGGGTGCAGCCGGCCAACAGATGCGGCCGGGGCAGGAGATGGTTTGGGTGAGGGAGAAACTATTGAACCGAAATTCCACGGCGGGGAGAGCACAACCATGACCGTAGCCGAAGAGTTGGTGGCGCCGCTGGCCCTGGCCCAAACTGCAGGCCGTCTCCTGCGGGAGCAGGGGCTTGCCGTGGCCACGGCGGAATCCGCCACCGGCGGCCTCATCGCCGCCCTCATCACCGAGGTCCCCGGTAGTTCCGATTACTTCCGGGGGGGAGTGGTGGCCTACGCCAACGACGTGAAAGTGGGGGTGCTGGGGGTCAGCCCGGTAGTCCTGGCCGAGCAGGGGGCGGTAAGCCCGCAGGTAGGGCGAGAGATGGCCGAAGGAGTCCGCCGGCTGCTGCGGGCGGATATCGGGCTGGCGGATACCGGCATTGCCGGGCCTGCCGGAGCCACGGAGACCAAACCGGTGGGCCTGTTTTACCTGGGCATGGCCACCCCGGAGGGCACCCAGGTGCAGGAACTGCGGCTGGAAGGCGACCGGCACCAGAACCGCCAGGCGGCGGCCCTGGCGGCGCTGGCCTGGCTGGTGGCCTATCTGGAGGGCCGCGGCCGGGCGGGGCCGTCCTGACCGGGAGGGAAGGGGAGTGCAGCCTCGGGAGGTAGTTACGGCCTTCCTGGAGTACGAAGGCCGGGTGGCGCTTTTCCGCCGCAGCCAGGCGGTGGGCAGCTACCGGGGGCGGTGGGCGGGAATAAGCGGTTCGGTGGAGCCCGGGCTCGGTCCCCGGGAGCAGGTTTGGAAGGAGTTGGCCGAGGAAACCGGGCTCTCCCGCGGGCAGATAGGGCCGTACTTTGAAGGCCGGCCTCTGCCGGTGGAGGATCCCGGCCCGGGCCGTCGCTGGCTGGTACATCCCTTTCTTCTGGCCGTTAAGGAGCCGGAGCGGATACGGCTGGACTGGGAGCATACGGAAATGCGCTGGGTGCGGCCGGAAGAGATCCGCACCTACGACACGGTGCCGCAACTGGTCCAGACCTGGGAGCGGGTAGCGCACGGGGCAGAGGTGCTGGACGGCCTTCGGGCCCTCCGGGCAGACCGCGAGCACGGCGCCGCCTACCTGGCCCGCCGGGCCCTGGAAGTGCTGGACCGGGCCGCAGTCCTGAGTACCGCCTCTTCCCTGGCGTCTCTATGGGAGGAGCTTGAGGGCGTTGGCCGGAGCCTGGAAGAGGTCCGCCCCAGCATGGTGCCTTTGGGGGCGGCGGCGCGGCGCTGGCTGGAGGAATTGCGGCGTCGGACCGGCGGGGCGGCGAAGGCGGAGGAGGTCCAGGCGGCGGCCGCCGGGGTGACGCGCGATCTGGCGCAGGAGATGGAGGATTGCCGGGTCAGATCGGCCCGGCGTGCCGCCGAGGTGGTGGGCCGCAGCCGGGTGGTGGCTACGGCGAGCTTCAGTGCCACCGTGGCCCGGGCCCTGATCGAGGCGGCCGGCCGGGCCCGGCAGGAGGGCCGGGAGTTTGCCGTCCGGGTCGCCGACTGCGAGGGCCACGGGGTGCGGCTGGCCGAGCTTCTGAAAGAAGAGGGAGTCTCGGCTCAGGTCTTCGGAGTCGGTGAGCTGGAGGCCTGCCTGGCCGGGGCGGAAATGGTGCTGCTGGGAGCGGATGCCCTGCTGCCCGACGGTTCGGTGGTAAACGGGGCACCCAGCCTTTCCCTGGCCCGGCGGGCCGCAGCCCGGGGAGTGCCGCTGGTGGTGGCGGCGGACGGTTTCAAGCGGAGTGCGGGCGAAGTGGTCCTGGAGAAAGGGTTTGAGCGCATACCCGCCGAGTTGGTCGCCAGGATCGTGACCGAAGAAGGAGTGGCTTGAGGAGGTGCGGGGATGAAGTGCCTGGTGGGAGACCTTACCCGGGTTGAGGCCGACGTGTTGGTGAACGCGGCCAACGGTTTGGGGCCCATGGGCGGCGGGGTGGCCGGGGCCCTGCGCCGGACCGGAGGCCGGGAGATCGAGGATGAGGCCATAGCCGTCTGCCGTCGGGAGGACCCGCAGCCGGGAGAGGTATACGTTACCGGGGCCGGCCGGTTGCGGGCGCGCTACATCTTCCACGCCGTGACCATGAAGCGGCCGGCCGAGCGCTCCAGCCTGGCGGTGGTAGAGAAGTGCCTGTTGAGCCTGCTGGAAAAGGCCCGTCAGTACGGGGTGCGCAGTATCGCCCTTCCCGCCCTGGCCACCGGGGTGGGCGGGGTGCCGCGGGAGGAGGTGGCCCGGGCCTTTGCCCGCATCCTGGGCCCGGTCACGGATCTCGAGATCACGGTGGTGGACGTACATCCCGAGTTTATCGCCCTGGTGGAAGAATGCCTGCAGGAGATGGGCCAAGGGAGAGGGTGAACTTTGCGCTTCCGGATAGTCGAGGAAGTGTTTGCCGCCCTGCCGACCGTATGCTTCGGCGTGGTAGTAGGGGAAGGGATAAATCAGGACGGTCTGGGCGAGAGGTCGGTGGCCCTGCTGCGGCTGGCCGCCGAAGAGGTGCGGGTCCGCATGGCGGACGTCAGACCCAAGGAGCACCCCGGGCTCGTCCCCTACCGGGAGGCCTTTCGGCAGCTGGGTCTTAACCCCAACAGGTTCCCCAGCTCCATCGAGGCGCTGGTGAACCGGGTGGTGAAGGGGGGAGAGCTTCCGGACGTCAATCCGGTGGTAAACGTGGTGAACGCCCTTTGCCTGCGGTATCTGGTGCCTATGGGGGCCCACGACCTGGACACGGTGGAGGGCGACCTGGAGGTGCGCTTCAGCCGTGCCGGAGACCGGTTCATCCCCTTCGGGGAGACCGAAGCCGAAGCGGTGGAGCCGGGCGAGCTGGTGTACGCGGATGCGGAGGGAGTGAGAACCCGGCGCTGGATCTGGCGCCAGGGGTCCAGGGGCATGATCACCCCGGCCAGCAGCCGGATATTCTTCCCCATCGACGGCTTCGAGGACGCCAACCGGCAGGCGGTGCTTGCCGCCCGGGAGGACCTGGCGCGTTTGCTGGCCGAGCTGTTTGGCGCCCGGGTGAAGACGTATTACCTTGACTCCCGGAACCCCGAGGCCGATCTGGGCTAGAACCGGGTACGGGGAGCGCAGGGGATGGGGTCGGAACTCATACGGGCGCTGCAGAGCTGGAGCAGCCCGCCTCTGGATCTATTCTTCATCGCGGCCACACTGCTCGGCAGTGAGGAAGTCATTCTGGTCATCGTTTCCCTGACCTACTGGCTGGGAAACCGCCGCCTGGGGCTGACCCTGGGCGTTTTCTTCTGCCTTTCCGTGCTCACCAACCAACTGGTCAAGGATCTCTGCCGTCTGCCCAGGCCCTCGCCGGCCGAGGTGCGGGTGCTGTTTGCTGCTTCCGGCACCGGGTACGGGTTCCCCAGCGGGCACACCCAGAACGGCACCGTGTTCTGGGGGGCGCTGACCCGGGCGGGGAAGATTCCCCTGTGGGCGGCCGTAGCCCTGGTGGGGCTGATCGGCGTGTCGCGTCTCTACCTGGGGCTGCATTTTCCCCGGGACGTGCTGGGCGGGGCGCTGCTCGGGGTGGCGCTGCTGTGGGGCTTTTCTCGCCCGGCCGGCGGTGCGCAGGCAGGGCCGGACAGGCGGCTGTGGTGGCTGGCGGGGTTGGGTTTTCTGATCAGCCTGCTCCTCTACCGTACCGAGGTAACGGCCAGGGTGGCCGGAGGGCTGGCGGGCATGGCGGCCGGCTACTTCCTGGAGGCGGGTCAGGGTGAAGACCGGCCCAGGGGCGGCCGGGCGCTGGTCCGGGTGCTGCTGGGCCTGGGAATCCTGGCCGGCCTGCAGCTGGCCGCCGGCCGCTGGCTGCCCGCCGGCTACGCGTACGCCTTCGGCCGGTACGCGGTCTTGAGCCTGGCGGGCTTCGGGCTGCTGCCGCGGCTCTTCCGCCGCCTGGGCTGTTAGTACCGACGATCGCCGGCAGTCCTGGTTTCACCGAGTACCTAGAGCGTGCCGGGCACCGGACTCGGCGAGAGCGAGGGTGAAGGCGGGCCGGAGGCCACGGATGGCCGGAGCCGCGCCGGCGCCACGGAAGGCGCCTAAGCGGGGAGCCCGCCGGAGCCCGACGCTCGAGCCTTAGTCCGGTCGGCCAAGCGACCGGTACACGGGGGAAACCAGGATCGCCGGCGAAGCAGGGCAATCTGTGGTCCGGGTTACTTGGCCTGCAGCGGCTGCAGGCGGCCCTGGTCCAGGGCGAAGGCGTGGCCGTAGGCGGCGCGGCTGAAGATCAGCTCCGCCTGGTCCAGGGGGAGACCGCGTAGCTCTACCTTCTTCAGGTCGCCCTCGCCCAGGCCCAGTTCGATTGCCCGGTACAGGTATTGCACCGCCTGGGGCATGAAGCCCAGGAGGCGCGCCGCCACCACGTCGGTGGCCACCGGATCGGTGCCCGCCAGGAAGAGCCCGGTGAACACCGGTTTTCCCGCCGCCGGGCCGGTGCCCACCATGGCCGGGCAGGCGCTCACCAGGCTCAAGTCTACCGGCAGGTGCCGGGCCAGGGCGACGATGAAGGAGTGCAGCTTTTCGTGAATGCCCCGCTGGGTCTTCGGGAAACCGTGGATTTCCGCCGGCGGCCAGCTCAGGGCCACGTTCTTGAGGGTGGCGGTCATGGTGGCCTCGGCGTGGATCTTCAACGGGGTCAGGGAGAGATGGACGGTCATTTCGCGGTACAGGCGGTTTACAGGGGTGGAGGCCGGCACCACCTCGGGGTCGGTGGCCGCCAGCTCCAGTTCGACGTACGGCCCGCAGTTGAGGTCCACCAGTTCTACCCCTTCCTCGGCCAGTACCGGTTCAAAGCCGCACTCGCGCACCACCTGGGGAGTAGGGGCGCCCCCGGAGCCGGCCGCTACCACCAGGCGGCGCGGCCGGAAGGACTTGGCCCGGCGCAGGAGGTGGCGCAGGGCCTCCGGCGAGGCTACGACGGCGGTGGAGGCCGGTCGGGGCTGAACCAGGTTGACGGTGATCACCACCGTGTCCTCGGGCCGGATGAGTTCCGGCAACGGCAGGAGGGCCAGCGCCTGTTCCAGAGCCCGGGTTTCCTGCTCGGCATGGGCGAGGGCCACTATGGGACGGTTCAGACGTCGGGGACGCAAGGCAATCCTCCTTTCCGGTTTAGCTTATCCCCCATCGGGCCAGGATATTGGTGCGGCCCGGTCCGGAGAGGGCAGGGAGGAAAAGTCGGCGGGGCGTCGAACAGTAGCCTCAATGCCGCTCGGGAGGCTCCCTCCGGCCGGCGCCCGGACCGGCGGGCCGGATGGGCACGGGTGAACACGCCAAGGGAGGAAGATTACGTGCGCGAATCCAAGCGCTTGCAGAACCTGCCCCCGTACCTGTTTCGCCGGATTGAAGAAAAGATAGAGCGGGCAACCCGGGAAGGTAAAGAGGTCATCAGCCTGGCCATCGGTGACCCGGATCGACCTACTCCCGCCCACGTGGTGGAGGCCATGGTGCGGGAGGTGCGGGACCCTGCCAATCACAGCTACCCGACCTCGGTCGGGTTGCCGGAGTATCGGGCGGCGGTGGCCGAGTGGTATCGCCGGCGCGGGGTAGAAGTAGACCCTCGAAGCGAAGTGGTAGCCCTGATCGGGTCGAAGGAAGGGCTGGCGCACCTGCCCTTCTGCTTCCTGGACCCGGGCGACCTGGCCCTGATCACCGACCCGGGTTACCCCGTATACCGCAACTGCACCCTGCTGGCCGGCGGCGAGCCTTACCTGCTGCCCCTGCGGCCGGAGAACGGCTTCCTGCCGGATCTGACCGCCGTACCCGCGGAGGCGGCGCGAAGGGCCAAGCTTCTCTTCCTCAATTACCCCAACAATCCTACCGGCGCGGTGGCAGACCTCGATTTTTTCCGGGAGGCGGTGGACTTTGCCCGCCGGTACGACCTCCTGATCTGTCACGACGCGGCCTACGCGGACATTACCTACGACGGATACCGCGCCCCGAGTTTCCTGGAGGTGCCGGGAGCCAAGGAGGTGGCTGTGGAGTTCGGCTCCCTCTCCAAGCCCTACAACATGACCGGCTGGCGTCTGGGCTGGGTGGCGGGTAACGCGGAAGCGGTTTCGGTGCTGGGAAGGCTCAAGAGCAACCTGGATTCGGGATGTTTTCAGGCCGTGCAGAGGGCGGGTATAGCCGCCCTGTTGGGGCCGCAGGACTGCGTGCGCGAGGCCTGCCGCCTTTACCAGGAGCGGCGCGACCTGGTGGTGGGGGCGCTGAACTCTATGGGCTGGAATCTCGCCGGACCCAAGGCCAGCTTTTACGTCTGGGCGCCGGTGCCGCGCGGCTACACTTCGGCGGAATTCGTGGAGGCCGTGTTCGAACGGGCCCTGGTGATTCTCACGCCGGGGGAAGAATACGGGCCGGCGGGTCAGGGGTACTTCCGGCTTTCCCTCACCGTGGATACGGAACGGTTGAAGCTGGCTCTGGAACGGATGCAGAAGGCCCTGGGCCGGGTGCAGTTCTAGGCGGCCCGGCAGGCCGGGCAGAGCGGTGGGGACCGGACCGGTGCGCCCGGTAAGGATCCGGCCCGGCCCCGGCCAATGGCCCCCCGGGGAGGGGCGGGCTCAGGATTTCTTGGGAGTGAAGGTCTTGCAGCAGGTTTCCATCGAGGTATTCGCCGGGGTAAGGCCGACCTGCTGTACCAGTTGGGTAACCTGGTTGGCGTCCACGCTTTCCGGGTAGCTGTTGCTGATGGCATCGCTGGTTACCAAAATCTTGTTTGCCCGGCAGACGTTGCCCTGACCCCAGTAGTCGCAGGTGTGGACGGTGCACATGATCTGCTGGTTCACCGCGTCATCCTCCCGAGGTTGGTCTCGCAGTTATTTTGCCCCGGCGAGGACGGTATATCCCTTCGATCGCTGCCCCGCTTCCCGTCTAATCCTCGTCTCTCTGGCGCAGTAGCCGGCCCTGGTGGGGGGCCAGAGGTATCGGGCCGGTGAACAGTTCTCCCGTACTGAGGTCCTGCCAGGCGGCCCGGTGAGGATTGGGCCAGTAGTCCTGGCGTTCGGAGTGGCTTACCAGCAGTAGCCAGGGCTTTCGTTCCGGCGCATGCAGCGGGGTGAGCAGCTTGGCCTCGCCGCCTACCGGTCCCGCTTCCTCCGGGGGTTCGGCGATCGGCAGAGGAGGTTGGTCTTCCGTGCCGTTGCCGGCGCCCCAAAGCCGTACGTCCAGCCCGGCGAAGGCGGCCGCCCGGCGGTAGAGGCGGTAGAACGAGTTGGTCGGCAGGTCTTGAGGAGAAGATGCCAGCCGGGTTTCTACCGGCTCGGTAACCAGGAGGGCGTAGCCGGAACCGTAGCGGTTCTCCAGGGCCAAGGGATGATCGTCGGGGGCCGCGTAGAGCACCCGGGCGGTATGAGGCCGCACCACCAGCCGGGTGCGCGGGAGAGCACCGCCGGCGGTGTTCACCGCTTCCGGGTAGAGCAGCCGCACCCCGAATACCGTTTCCATTTCCGGTAGGGCGGCGCCGGCAAAAGAGAAGTAGAGGTTTCCTCCCCCCCTTACGTACTCGCCCAGTTTCTCCCAGTGGGGCAAGTCCAGGCTGCCGCGCCGTGGCATGCCGGGACAGATGACGAGGCGAAAGCGCTCCAGGGTCGCCTCGGGGGAAACGAACTCCACGTCGAGGCCCGCCTGCTTGGCCAGCACGTAGGCGGCAAACAGGAGGCCGAAGAGCCGGTGGGGGGCAAACCCCGGCTCCGGATGGTCGTAGTAGCGGGCGGGCAGCAGTATGGCTGCCGGCGCCGGGAGGGGCTCCACCCCGGAAAGCGGCAGGTAGGACAGGGCGGCCGCGAAATCGGCCATGGCGGCGCCCGCGCCTTTCGGCCGGCCGTCCCGGGTGAGCCCGAAGCCGATTTCGTGGGGAACCGTGGCGTAAGGCTTGCGGTGGGTACGCTTGAAGTCGGCAAAACACCAGGCCAGCGCTCCCGAACACCCGGCGGCCAGGGCACTGTAAAGTGCGGTCTGGAAATAGGCCTTGACTTCTTCCTCGCTGGCCACGGCGGTGGACAGGCCGAATTCCTCCAGCAGGACCGGGCGGCCGCCCAGAGCCCGTGCCAGCTTCAGGCAGAAGGAAGGAAAGAGCGTGCTCGGGGGCAGGCTGGGCCTGCCGGGACACAGTTCGGAGTACATCGGATAGGGATGCACGCAGAGCAGGTCGTGAATTTGGCCGAGGTCGGGGTAGCGGAAGGCGTCCCGGCAGGTAAAGGAGGTTATATGGGTGCCCAGCACTACCGGCTGGCGGGCCAGATGCTGGATTTCCCGGGTAAGGAGGTGGGCCCAAAGCCAGCCGGCGGAGGCCGAGGGCAGAGGGACGAAGTTGTCGTGCTCGTTGGCCAGGTCCCACGCGGCCACCGCCGGGTGGCGGCCGTACCGGCCGGCCAGTTCTGCCACCAGCCGAAGCTGGGCCCGGAGCAGGTCGGGGTCGGTGTAGGGGCAGCGGCCGCGGCGCCAGGGCACGTCCCAGTTCTCGCCGCTCATGTGGCCGGTGAACAAGGTGGGGATGAGCCTCAGCCGGTTGCGCCGGGCAAGGTCCGCCAGGCGACCGAAATTGGCCAGTGCGTCCTCACTCACCCGGTCCGGTGCGGGCTGAAAATCCTGCCAGCGCAGGAATACCCGCACCGAATTCAGCCCCATTCCCCGCATCAGCGCCAGGTCCCGGGCCACCTCCTCGAGACGGAACTCCTCCCACCAGTTTACCCCGCTCTCGGCGGGCCAGTAGTTCACACCCAGGTAGAAGTCTTCCGGCATGCCCAGTCCCCCTAATCGGGCCGTCTCACATGTCCGTATTTGAAGCCGGTTATGCCCGGCCGGAGCATATGATACCATGGCCCGGGACGGCCGTAAACACCTTCGGTTGGCTTTTGCCCTGGCGGCTGTTATAATTAGGGAAGACCGCCGGAGGGAAGGGGGGCCTTAATGGACAAGGTAAAGAGCGCACTGGAGATCGCCCTGGAGCGCAGTCAGCGGGTGGCGCAGCAGGCCGGGTCCGGCAGAGAATGGGAAGAGCAGCAGCACCGTCTCGTGGGGGAAAACCTTGCCCGGCGGTACCTCCGGCAGGAAATTGACGTCCGGGCGTTGCGGTCGGCCGTGGAGCGGCAGCCTGACCGGGCGGGAAAGGCCGTGGCAAAGGCCGCGACGGCGGCCCTGGCCCGGGAAATTCGGCTGGAGAATTACGACCGCCTGCTGGACGGGATCGCCGCCCTCCGGGAGGATGAGGAGGCCAGGCGCTGGTTGGAGGAAACGCGCCGGGCCTGCCGGCAGTTTGCGGGAGAGCTGGCCGCCGAGGAACGGGAGGCGGCTTCGCGCCGGGCCAGGCGGGCGCAGGAGGAACTGGCGCGGCTGGGAATAAGCGGGACGGCCATAGCCGGCCTGAATCCCCGGAAGGCGGGTGAATCCCTGCGTCAGGTGTGGGACGAGCGGCTGGCGGGGATCCGGGAGCGGCTGGTAAGGTTCCTGGAGGGCTAGAACCGGGAGGAAGCGTGGGGAAGCAATGGAGCTGATGGAGGTCATCGGCAGGCGGCGATCCATTCGCAGGTTTCGGCCCGATCCGGTGGAGGAGGAAAAGCTGGCGGCAGTGCTGGAGGCGGCGCGGCTGGCCCCTTCCTGGAAGAACGGGCAGTGCTGGTGCTTCGTGGTAGTCAGGGATGGGGAGACCCGCCGGAAGCTGGCCGAGGCCATGCCGGCCACCAACCCCGGCCGGGGATCGCTCGTGCAGGCCCCGCTTGCCGTGGTGGCGTGCGTGAATCCGGCGGCCTCGGAGGAGTGGGAGGGCCGGCCGTACCACTTCGTGGACGGGGCCATCGCCCTGGAACACCTGGTACTGGCGGCGGCCTCCCTGGGGCTGGGTACCTGCTGGCTGGGGATGATCTACGAGGACCAGGTGCGATCCGTCCTGGGCATCCCTCCCTCGGTGCGGGTACTGGCCATGACGCCCCTGGGGTACCCGGATGAGGACCCCCGTCCCCGCCGGCGCAAGGCCGCGGAAGAGATCGCGTATTTCGAACGCTGGGGCGGGCGGCAGGGCTAGAGTCTGACGTATCCCCACTTTCGAGTTAACTTGAGTTGACTGGCGGTACCGGGTGCTC